>JAYRFD010000982.1:0-3064 GCA_041908565.1 Polyangia bacterium
CGGTCGTAACGCGCAAGTAAACGGCGATGTGCAGGTCAGCGGCATGCTAAAGGTCACCGGATCGCTGACCCTGCCGGCGGGCCGCGTGCTTAGCGGCAGCCCCGTGCAGACCGGATCGACCGTGCGCGCCGCCGTCAGCGTGCCCGCCCCCTGCGACTGCGGCGCCACGCAGATCTTCCCCATCGCCAGCTATGTCGACGGTCGCCGCACCAGCAACGACAACGCCAGCATCGGTTTGGATCCCGATCGCCTGAACAACTTCAGCGGCGATCAGACGCTGACTCTGCCCTGCGGTCGCTTCTTCCTGAACCGCATCACCGGAGCCGGCAAGCTGACCATCCAGGTCAGCGCGCGCACCGCCTTGTTCATCGGCAGCGACGTCAACCTGCAAGACAACTTCCGCGTCCAGGTCGGCGGCACCGGAGAGCTAGACCTGTTCATCAACGGCGGCTTGACCAGCAGCGCGCCTTTGAACTTCGGCGACAGCACCGCGCCGGCTCGCGTCCGTCTGTACATGGGCGGATCGCGCAACATCAACCTAGCCGCCAATTCCGTCATCAACGGCAACATCTATGCCCCCGAATCGGCGCTGGTCACATCCGGTGCCCTGACGGTGTACGGGGCAATCTTCGTGCGCAGCTTCAACCCATCCAGCACCGTCACCATCCATCACGACATCGCAGTATTGAAGGCCACGGACTCGTGCACACCGACGGGCGGCGGCGGAGGTAACCCGCCCCCCACCAGCGGCTGCATGCGCTGCCAAGACTGCGGCGGCCAGTCCTGCAACGCCGGCTTCTGCGGCGGCTGCACGCAAGACAGCGACTGCTGTCGCCCGCTGACCTGCGACCGCGGCAAGTGCGCCTACGTCATCGGCTGATCCCCCCTGCCCCGCTCAGAAACGCGCCGCCCCCTACCACACCTTGCAGATGTTCTTGCGAACCAGCGGAGCCGTCGCCTTGCACGCAAACGCCTTCGCAAATTCCGGCATGTTGGCGACGACGCCGTTGATGCGATAGATGCCCGGCGAGTGCGGGTTGGTCAGCGCCGCGACACGCTTGTCTTCATCGCGCTGGTTTTCGCAGGTCCACTGCGCGAAGCCCACGAAGAAGCGCTGCTCTGGCGACAGACCATCCATCGGCTGCAGGCGCTGGTTGTGCGTCACTTGCTGCCACGCTTCCCACGCCAAGATCAGGCCCCCCAGGTCCGCCACGTCTTCGCCCAGCGTCAGCTTGCTGTTGATCTTCACATCGTCGACGATGACGTACTGCGAGTACTGATCGGCGATGCAGCTTGTGCGCTTTTCGAATTCTTTGGCATCGGCCGTTGTCCACCAGTCGCGCAGGTTGCCCTTGGCGTCGAAGTTGCGGCCTTCATCGTCGAAGCCGTGCACAAGCTCGTGCCCGATGGTGCCGCCCGTGTTGCCGTAGTTCGGCGCGTCGTCCAGCTTCGGATCAAAAAGCGGCGGCAGCAGCACCGCAGCCGGGAAGTTCATGTCGTTCATCGACGCGTTGTAATAGGCATTCACCGTCGGCGGAGTCATGCCCCATTCGCCGCGATCGACCGGCTTGCCGATCTTCGCCAGCTGACGCTTCGTCTCGAACACGGTGGCTCGTTCGACGTTGCCCAGAAATTCGCCGCGCACGATCTGCAGCGTCGAATAGTCGCGCCACTTGTCGGGGTAGCCGATCTTGTTGCGCATGCTTGAAAGCTTGGCCAGCGCTTGCTTCTTGGTCGGCTCGCTCATCCAGTCCAGGCGCCCGATGCGTTCGCCCATCACCTGTTCAATGCGCGTGACCATGTCCAGGGCCTTCTTCTTGACCCCTGCTGGGAAGACTTTGTCGACGAACACCTGACCCATCGCTTCGCCCAGATCGCGATCGACCCAGGCCACGCAGCGCTTCCAGCGCGGCTGCTGTTCCTTCACGCCGCGCAGATAGCTGCGATAGAAGTCGAAGTCTGCCTTCACGAACGCCGATGACAGGTACTGCGATCGAGCCCGCACCACGTGCCAGCGCAGATAGGTCTGCCAAGCCGCCAGATCTTCCGTCTTCAGCAGATTCGAAAGCGCAGTGAAGAAGGCCGGCTCTGTGACATTGACCTCGCCCATAGCTGGTGCACCGACGGACGAAAGATAATCCTGCCAGCGGAAGCCGGGCGTCAGAGCCTGCAGCTCGGCCCATTTTTTCTTGTGATAAATCTTGTACGGATCGCGGCGCTCGACGCGAGTCAGCGCGGCCTTGGCCAAGGTGGTCTCGATGCGCAGCACGGTCTTGGCGTCGTTCTGCGCTTGCGCTGCCGGCTCGCCCGCCAGGCCCAGCACCGTCGCGATGTGCCCTTGATAGCGCCCGCGGATCTCGACCGATTTCTTGTCTTCCTTGGTGTAGTAGTCGCGATCGGGCAGGCCCAGTCCACCGGCGCTGGCCCAGGCAATCACCTGTTCCGAGTTGCCCGGATCCTGATCCACGCCAAACGAAAACATCGCCGAGTGGTAACCAAACGGCACGCGCTGATGTACGCCGCCCAGATAGCGCGCCAAATCGTCCTTGGTGCGCAGGCCAGCAATCAGCGCCAGGTCGGCTTGCAGCGTCGCGGCTCCCTGCTTTTCCAGCGCGACTTCGTCCATGCAGGCCGCGAAGTAGTCGCCGATCTTCTGCACGTTCGGACTGCGCCCCGGCTTGGCCTGGCCCGCCTCGTTAAGCAGCCCCCACAAGAACTGCTGACTTTCATCGTGCAGCTTGCCGTAGACCGTCCATCGCGGCTGATCGGCGGGGATCGGGTTCTTCTTCATCCAGCCGCCGCAGGAATAACGATAGAAGTCCGTGCATGGATCGACGCTGCGATCCATGAAGGAAATCTCCAGGCTGGGGGTGTATGGCAGGGCCGACAGCGGGCGCTTGCCTTGATCCTCGACAGCGGGCTGGCCGGTCGGCGGAGCGGTAGGCGAAATCGTCACCGTCGGACCGGCGATCGCGACGGGATTGTGCAAGCCGAGCAGGGCGAAAAGCGGCAGGGCAACCGGGCCGTACAGCACGTGGCTGGCCCGCGACAACAGGGAGGGGTC
>JAYRFD010000983.1:0-6304 GCA_041908565.1 Polyangia bacterium
CTTGTCGCAGCCGTCGTCGGAGAAGGGGGATGCCAAACAACGGCACCACCACTCCTTCGTCTGAGGGTATCGCCCTAGCCATCCCCGGTCAAGAACGCTGGAGACCGGTATCCCGTCGAGAATTCGCGCCGACTAGGGCATCACTGGGCGAGGAATGCGCAGCCCGAGGAAGCTCAAGCACATCTCGTCCCGCGTGCCTTCCCCCCAGCTGACATCGCGGGGTGGTTGCCTGACGCCATCGACCATCGGCTGGTTGGCGAGGCTGTTGTCGTACTGGCAGGTCAGCATCAGCAGGTCATCCGGCTTCAGCGACACGGGCTGTTGGAAGACGTAGGCCTGCTGCCAGTGGAAGTCCCAGCGCGGAATATCGACCAGCGCCTGTGACCCAAGGGACGTGACAATGCTGGTCCCCAGCAGGTGCATGTGCGGCGTCACCGAGGTGACCTGAATGTCGGTGGCCTTGATGCCCAGGTACTTTAGTGCCAGCGACACCGGCGCCGCGATGCTCTGGGTGGCATCGGCCTTCCCTTTCGGGATGTTCAAGCCGTCGGGATACGCCAGCGGCGCCAGCAGCAAGCGATACGGCGGAGGGTTCGACGCAAGCTCAAGCTCGACCGTCGTGCGATCGCCCTGCCCGCGATAGCCCTGCAGGTTGTAGTGCACCTGCATGACGAAGACCGATCCCTTGCGCACGCGCAGGCCCATATCGGGCTCGACGCGCTGGGGCACACCGCCGGGGGCCCAGCCGGTGATCATCTCGGCGCTGTTGGTGCCGGCGCCAAAAAAGCAGGTGTAGCCAGGGCCCGCTTCAGCGTCGTCCTTCTGGCGCACCGTCGCGACCTTGGACTCTGGCACTTCGAACAGGATGACGTGGTGGACAATTCCGGCGTTGCCGGGCGTCACCTGCGTCGCCTGCACGTAGCGTTCTTCTGCCATGCCACCGCCGGCGGGGCCTGCCGGGTCCAGAATGAAGCAGCGATAGTCGTCGGTCAGCTTGGTATCCGGTTGATAGGTCAGCATCGGATCCAGAAACAGATCACGACGCGGCGGCACCACGGTGTCGGCAGGCGCTGGTGTGACGCGAGCCACAGCGCCTTTTCACCCGGCAGGGCGCCATCGCGCACCCACTGCAGAAGGGCTGCCTTGTCGTCGTCGTGCATCGCTCGTGAATAACGCAGCGGCACCCCTTCTTTGGAAGGCAGCCACGGCGGCATCCGACCCGCTTTCACTGACGCTTCGATCGCTGATGCATGCGTGCGTGCCGAGTCATAGTCGGTCAAGGAAAACGGACCGATGCCGCCCTCTCGGTGGCAGGTTGTGCAGTAGCGTTCCAGCAAGGGCTTCGCATCGCGTTCGTAGTCGCGTAGCTCTGCAAGCGCCGACCCTGTGACCTCGCCGGCCGGCTCGCCAGTTTGCGCACAGCCAAGCAAGCTCGCAGCCCAAAGACCGACCAGCGGCAGCCACCGCGATGAAGCAAGAACCGTCGCTGATTGAACGTGTTTCGCGCGCATGAGGAAGGCCTCCCGAAGCTAGGTGCGGCGCATCATAGCGCGCACGCAGCGAGGGGAAATCTTTTCGCGCACGCCCCCTGCAGAAAGCGCTGCCCAAGGGAGCCAAGGGACTGCCGAGAAGTGCTGCGATCCGTCAAATGGAGCTGCTGCGCCGCGGCTTCCACTCCGTCGGTCCCACGCATGGCCATGACCCAACGGAAGGCACGGCTTCCGCCCTTGCCGGCCACCACCGGACTGCTCTGGCATGGGAGAAGCGGGTTCCATACGGCTGGCGACGGCTTCGCCTGATGCACAGATGGCGCTTTCAGTCAATTCCAGGATGCGAACCAGACATCCAGGATCGCGGCGCCCCAGCAACCGTCCTCCCCCTTTTCGGGAGCCTCTCGAGCATGAGGCGCTGCCACGGCGTCTCTCTGCGAGCGCAGCACACGACGCGGCGCCGGCCAGCGCAGGGGGATTAGCCCGCGAAAGCAGAGTGATTAGATGGCCATAAAGTCGCGTGGCTGCGGTAACATGTACGCTAACCCGCTGAGGCAGAAGGCCCATCGTCCATGCTCTGCCCCCCGCTTATGCGCAGCACCCTGGTCGCGCTGCTGACCGGTATCGGCATCTCTGTTGCCGTGTGGCCGAGGTCTGCCCACGCCCAGTCGGCGCCCAAGGGCCATGCGCCCGAGGCACAAGCGCTGGCGCTGTATCGCGAAGCGCGAGAGCTGAAGCAAGCAGGCAAGCTGCGGGAAGCCCTGGCCAAAGTGCAGGAAGCGTATGCGATCTTGCCGACTCCGACGCTGCTGTGGCCGCTGGCCGAGCTGCACGCACGCAACAACGAGCCCATCGAAGCGCTGCGGGCGTTGGCTCGTTATCGCCGCGAGATGACAGCGTCCGAGATGGAACCGGGGCAGCAGCTGGCCGACGTCGAGAAGCTCGAGGCACAGCTCAAGGGGCAGCTAGCCTACGTGCGCATCGTCGCACCGAACAAGACGCAGGTGACGCTGGATGGCCAAGCGATTGAAGCCAGCCAGCGCAGCGAGCGGATCCAAGTCAATCCAGGCAGCCACCGACTGGTCCTTAGCAACGAAAAAGGACGAACCGAGTCGCGCTTCGAGATCCGCGCCGGGGAAGAACAGTCGGTCCCTGGCGCAGCGTCTGTTGAGGCGTCTGGGCAATTCTTCCCACACCCGCTTTCGTGGGCGGCAGTTGGCCTGACCGGCGCGGCGTTTCTGACCAGCTCTGTGCTGGGCGGCCTGGCGTTGAGCGAGGCGCAGTCCCTCGCGAGCCGCTGTCCCGATCGCCTGTGCGTCACCAGCAACACCGCCGAATTGCTGGCGTTAAATGACCAGATCGCCAGCCAGCGTGTGCATGCGACGGCGGCCAAGGTGCTGATCGGAATCACGGTCGGACTTGCCGTAGGTACGTCGGCGCTGCTGATCTTCGACTGGCAGCGCCAGCGTCGCGGTCAGAGCCTGCTTGGGGGAAACAACGAAGCGTCGGCACGCCAGGCCAGGGCCACCGACGCGAATGACTCGTTCGATGCGAACCTAGCGACGCGATCGCCAGGCTTGGTCTTTGGAGGCGGGCTCTGAGCAGCGATCGCAAAGATAGCTTCTTCGGCGACGAAGTGCTGCTCGGCAAGACCATCGACAACCGCTACTTGGTCGAGAAGCGCTTGGGCGAAGGTGGCATGGGCGTGGTCTACCTGGCCCGGCACGTCGTGCTGAACAAGCCCGTCGCGATCAAAGTTCTGCGCAAGGCTCACGACGAGGCGGCCTGGAAGCGCTTCGTGCAAGAAGCGCAGAGCGCGTCCTCGGTAAACCACAACAACGTAGTCGGCATCAGCGACTTCGGGGTTATCTCGGGCCATGCCTACTTGGTCATGGAGTATCTCGACGGCGAGACGCTGACCGACTTGGTCAATCGCGGCCCGACGGATCCTCTGCGCGTGGCGCGCATCGGTTCGCAGATCGCCCGCGGCCTGCAGGCGGTGCATGAAAAAGGGGTGGTGCACCGCGATCTGAAGCCGGACAACATCTTTCTGGTCGAGCGCGAGGGCAAAAAGGACGTCGTCAAAATCGTCGACTTCGGCCTAGCCAAGATGGAAGCCGGGCAGCGGCTGACCCAGGATGGCACCGTCGTTGGCACGGCAGAGTACATCTCGCCAGAGCAAGTCACAGGACAGGACACCGACGCGCGAAGCGATCAGTACTCGCTGGGCTGCATTCTGTATGAGCTGCTGACTGCTCAACTGCCGTTCGAGGGAGAGTCGACGGCCACGCTGATCTACAAGCATGTCTACAAGACGCCCAAGGCGCCGCGCAAGCTGCGGCCCGAGATGCGGATCCCAACCTCGCTGGAATCCGTGGTCCTCAAGTGCATGGCGAAGAAGCCGGGGGATCGCTTCGCCAGCATGGCCGCACTGGAACAGGCACTGCTGGCCGAGGAAGTCGCGCTGTCACCCAAGACCAGCGGCGGCACAGAGGCACTGGCCGCACGCTCGCATCCATCGCTGGAGCGTCCTTGGCTGTACTGGGGTGGCATCGGTGGCGGCATCAGCGCGCTGTTGGTCTTGGCCTTCATCTTGTTGACTCGTCCGCCCGCTCCTCCTGTGACCACGCCCCCTGTGGCGAAGCCCGATCTGCGCGGTCCGCTGACGCCTGCGCTGCCACCGAAGCTTCCCGATCTGGCGCCGCCTGCGCCATCCACACCGCCCGATCTGGCGAGCCCGAAGAACCCCGAAGATCTCAGCTCCACGGACGCTGCAGAGGAAGCCCCGACCGATGGCGGTGACGACGGTTCGGATGTTGACAACAGCGACCCAACCGAGTTGAGCAACGAGACACCCAAAGGTGACGGGGACAAAGGCAACGGCACAACCAAGCCGCGCAGCTCGCATAGCGTGTCGGTCCGTTTCTCGATCGAGCCCAAGGCGGTCCCTGCCACCGTCACTTGCAAGCGCAGTCGCGCGACGTGCCGAGGTAGCTGCAGCGTGTCCGTCCCAGAAGGAGCCCCCTGCACGGTGGCGGCCGCCGGCTATGTCAGCAAGGTGCTGCGCTTCCGAGAACTGCGCTCGGATCACGGCAAGCGAGGCGTCAAGGTCACGCTGTCGCCGATCAAGCTGAAGCTCAAGTAGCGCCGTCGGACCGCTGCATCACGGAACCTCGTCGGATCAAGGAAGCTCGTCGGGTTGCGGGTCCTGTGCGGTGTCTGCAGGAACGTGGCGACGATGCGGTCTGGACGCTCCTGGCTGAGCGGGCTCGATCTCAACAAGGGACGTCGCATCGGGCAGTGGTTCTGGGCAGTGGGGGGCATTGCGAGCGCTGGCTTCTTCGCCCAGCACGGCCTGCAGCGCGATCTGTGCGCCGACCGCTCGCGGGTTCGCTGCACCGTTGTTCCCGGGGGTGCCAGGTTCCTGCTTTCGCCGAAGCTGGCACAGGCGCAGATACAGCGCCGCGACTTCCAGCAGCAGCTGACGACGCTCGCTGGCCAGCTGCGGAGTCAGACGATACAGCGTGATCTCTTCGTGATTCCACAGCAAGCGTCCCAGATCCCAGGACAGTGACACCGAATAGCTGCTGCGATCGCCGTCGGGGATCAGATCGGAAAAGCCATCGGTCCGCGTGGAATAAGCGAACTGAGTCCCGCGCCCCCACGTCGCACGAAGCTGCGGAAGAAGCGCCGACAAGCGCAGCCGCAGATCCAGATCGCGCCGGTGACGCGTATCAAGCCCCGCTTGCCGCACGGCCTGGCGTTGCCAGCGCGCCAGATCGGTCAGCGAGGTCGCGACGCTCGAATCCGCGCGTGCATCGTGAGCCCAGGCACTGGCCGTCGTCAGCCAGGAGGCGAGATAGCAAACAGAAAGAAGCAAGACCCGCCAGCCTGCAGTCGGTTGCAAGCGGCGAGCACGCGTCGGCGGCACGGCAAATGGGAAGAAGACTTCGGATTGAAAGAAGGGGGACATGGGACCTCCGGTTGGTGTGGAAAGCCAGAGGTCTTCGGCAGGGCGGGGAAGTTGTTGCGCGGAAGGATGCGAAAACAGGAAGGAATCTCGCGATGCCGGTGCGCGCATCGCGAGATCAAAGGGGCTTACTTGATGGCTTCGCGGGGGAACACGACCGTGGCCAGCGGAGTCGCCGGAGCAGCCAGATTCACCGAGCGAACGCCCGCATCCGAAACTGCGTAGGCGTAGTCTTGGCCGGCATCGCTGGCCATCACGCTGCGACGAACCCAGGGGCTGTAGTAGTAGTAAAACTCTGGAGTGCCAGCGACGGTGTAGACGTCCTTGAGGGACACGGCGCCGCGCTGCGTAAAGCCGGTGTTGGCGTCGACTCCGAACACGCGGATCTCGCTGACGAAGCGTCCCCAGGGGTCGGAGGACGAATAGACGTAGTCGCTAAACGGAATGGCCAAGAGCTTCCGTTCGGGGAAGTAGTTGAAGGCCTTGTGTTCGTACATCGCTTCCGACCAGCCATAGGCGCTGCCGACGAGCTGCGTGAAGGTCTGCTTCGGATTGGCGAAGTCGGTCACGTCGAAGATCTGCAGCTGCAGGTTGCGCGGCCCCGTACCCGTCGTCGGGATGTACACGCCCATGGTCAGCAGGTGGTTCTGATCCAGCGGGTGGATGTACGTCGAAAAGCCGGGGACCTTCAGCTCGCCCACTTTGCGCGGCGCGGTCGGGATCGACAGATCAAACGTGTACAGCGGATCGACCTGACGGAACGTGACGACAAAGCCGCGGTCGCCGACAAAGCGCGAGCTGTAGATGCGCTCGCCCGGGGCCAGCTCTTCCGTCTGACCGATGA
>JAYRFD010000984.1:0-6605 GCA_041908565.1 Polyangia bacterium
CCGCCGATCGAGGGCATGACAAACAGCGACGTGTTGCGCGAAAAGCGATGCGTCCAGCGCAAAAGCGCCCGGCCAAAGTACGATCGGCTGTCCAGATCGACATTGGTCGCCGGGTCGGGGTTTTGCACGCGGGCCGACAGGTTGTCGGTCGATCCAAAGACGAACAGGTCCAGATCGTCGCGCAGCGTGGGCTGATAGCGCAGCGCCAGCTGATAGTCCCAGTAAAACGGCGACACCTGGATGTTCGACTGGTTGAAGATCGGCAGGAAGACCGAGATCCAGCTGACGCGCGCCCCCAGGGCCACGTGCAGCTTCTTGGTGATGGGGCCTTCCAGCGTGACCGAGCCGTCGATCAGGTCCAGCGTGACCGAGCCGTGGATGCGGTCGGCCTTGGGGGCTCGCGTGGTGACGTCGATCATGCCGCCCAGGCCGCGACCGTAATCGGCGCTGTAGACGCCGGGCTTGAAGCTCAGCTCGGATACGAATTCGGCGTTTACCGTCGCGCGGAAGCCGCCGAAGTGGAAGATGCGCGGGATCAGAACGCCGTCGGCATACACGCGCGTGTCGTTGGGGGCCGATCCCCAGACCACCAGCAGACCGCCGCCAAACGGAGCGCGGGCGACACCTGGCAGGTTCTGCACCGCCTTGATGGGATCGTTCTGCGTGCCGGGGATGCGCTTTAGCTCTTGGACATCCAGGACCTGCTCGCTGACCTCTTTTTTTAAGGCCTCGCCGCGCACGACCATCTGGAAGGGGTTTTCGCGACGACCGGCGTAGTACGTGACGGTGCGACGACGGCCAGCGGTCAGGGTCTCGACGCTTTGGCTGGGCACCAGGCTTTGGCCGCGCAGGCGCACGACGTATTCACCGGGAGGAAGGTCGTCGACCTGAAAGCGCCCATCGCGATCGGTGACAAGCTCGCGGGCGGGCGTCTTGGCGGTGGGCGGGCCGGACTTGGCGCGCGCCTTCTGAACCTTGGGATCGTTGGGATCCTCGTCGGGCGGTGGCGGCACGACTTCGAACACCAGCACGCGGACGTTGGGCAGCGGGTCGCGGCTGCCTTTTTCCAGCACCACGCCGACAAAGGGCGCCGTCACCGCGGGTGCCAAGCGCGATCCATCGGCGGCATAGCCTTGGGGGGGAGGCTCCGGTGGTTCCGCAGCATCGGCAGTCCCAGGGGCGCCCTGTTCGGGCGGTGCCGCTGGTGCGACAGGTGCAGCCGGTGCGACGGGTGCAGCGGGGGCGACGGGTGCAGCCACTGCAGCCGGTGCGGTCGGTGCACCCGGTGCGACAGGTACAGTCGCTGCGGTCGGTGCAGCCGCTGTGGCCGATGCAGCCGGTGCGACAGGTGCGACCGCTGTGGCCGGCGGGCTTGGGTTGCCTGGGCTGGCGTGTACCGTGGGCGGCGCCTTGGCATCGGCGGGTGGCGCGGGGGCCGCTGCGCTTTGGATCGGCGGCGCGGTTCCACTTTGGGCCCAGGAAGGACCGGGCAGACCCAGCGCGAACAGGCCGAATAGACAGCCGGAAACCCAGGACCGCACTTGGTCAGACGTGGTTTTGAACGTGATCACGCGGTTTGTTAGATGCGCGGCAGGTCGCTTTGGTTGCAGGAGCCGCTTCCGCCTTGTCGATCCTCGCACCGCGATGCACCTGTGCGACTAGGCTTTCTTCCGACTGTCTTCGACGAAGCGCCGCTGCAGGTACTCGGTGATCTGCTTGGGGCTGCGCAGGCGGTTCTGCACGCGCTCTTCGGTGACGTCGTAGTGGGTCTGGAAGTCCAGGCCGTCTTCGTACAGCGCATCCCACGAGCTTTCGTCATCGACGTACTGGCTTAGCCGCTTGCCCTTGAAATTCACCCGGCCCATCGTCGACAGGCGGCTGTTTAGCCAGGCCCAAAGATCGCGCCCCAGGACCTGTTCGAACAAGGCCAAGTCGGCGGATAGCGTGCGGAATACGTCGTCGAAGCGGGCTGGGAAGCTGCTGTCGACGGCTTGGCTTTTGCGAGCGATTTCGGCCAGGGTGATGCGCAGCCAGAACACGTCATCTATGTAACGGTCGGGGCTGGGGCCATCTTGCGGAGCGATGGCGTTGATAAGCACGGTCACGGCAAGCTCACGCGTTTCGCGCGGTAGCTCGGTCTCCGCGACGGCCTCTTGCAAAATCTTCAAGTCGAAGGGAAGGGAAACCAGATACTCTCCCACCCTGCTTAGGAAGAGCTTGCCCTTCTCCGGCTCGGCCGACTGCATGGTCCTCTCATAACCGATATCACTGACGGAAAGCAACCCCTTCCGCGTGTGCTTCGGCGGTTGCTGCCAGCTCGCGGAGCAGTCGATCACGTCCCAGCGCGGCCGGGCTGCCGATGAAGATCAGGCGCCTTGGGGCAGAACACAGCGGCGAATCGGGCGGCAAGCGATCGATGTCGACGCGGTCGCCGACCGCCTGCACCAGCGTCGGTACAGAGGTCCGCTTGGCTGCGGCTTCTGGCTGGGTTGCATCGGCGTCCGACCACACCGCATCGACGATGCCCTTGATGCGAAAGATGTGGTCGGCTTGGGCATCCAAGAAGTCTTCCAGCCGATCGCGGTCGACGGCAAACGGCACCGGCAAGGTAACGGCATCGATGCCTTCCTGCGGGGGCGCATGCCCATGAGCCGCTGGGTGCGGGGCGGCGTGCGTCGCGTGGTGCGGCGTGGCGTGCGGCAGGTCGGTCGGTGGTGTGGTGGTGTGGGTGGGGGCTTGGGCCAACAGGTCAAGCTGACCAAACAGCAGGGCGGGGTCCAGCTGGGCTTGCGTGGTCCACAGCAGGTTGGCGCGCGGGGCCAGCGGTCGCAGCCAGTCTTGCAGAGCCTGCCGCTCTGCCGGATCGGGCATCAGATCGGCCTTGTTGATCAACACCAGGTCGGCGCTGCGCAGCTGATCGACGAACAGGTCGGGCTGTTCGCGCTGGGCGCGGGCGGCATTGTGGGCATCGACCAGCGTGATGACGGCATCGGTCTGGACGGGCTCCTCGCTGCCGATGGCGTTGATGGCGAAGCTCAGCTCACTGGCGCGGGCGATGCCGGACGGCTCGATCAAGATGTGCTCGGGCTTGCGGGGCAGGCCCTCGCCGCGAATCAGGGTGCGCAGAGCGGTGACGAACTCGCCCTGCAGCGTGCAGCAGATGCAGCCCGAGAAAAGCTCGGTCACTCGCAAGGTCGGGGCGCTGCCGGCGCTGCGAACCAGCTCTGGATCCAGGCCCAGCTCGCCGACGTCGTTGACCAAGATGGCCAGCCGGGGGCCGAAGCGTTCATCGCGCACCAGGCGACGGAGCAGCGTCGTCTTGCCGGCGCCCAGAAACCCCGAGATGATCGTGACGCCGACACGCGGGCCGCGCTCGGGCAGGGGGCGATCCTTGCGGGGGGAATCCGACATGCGGTCAGTCATCGGCCAGCGAAGAGGCGCGGGCCTTGGGCTCTTCCAAGTAGTAGTTCCGTCCGCGATAGAACGTCACGGCGGTTCCCCACAGCGACACGAACAGGGCACCGTACAGCGGCCACACGGCGCGTGGATCAAAGGCCGGCAGGCGCAGCGAAATCGCCATGCACAGACCGACCAGGCCGACGCGCAGACCCCACAGAAGCGAGCCGCTCTCCACGCCGTGGGCGCACAGCAAGTTGTCGAGCCCACCGACGGCCATTTCCAAACACATCGTCAGCATGATGATCCAGGCCGGCAGGTCGGGTCGGGCCTGCGCATCGACGAGCAGGATCGGCAGCGCGATCGATGCCAGCAAGCGCACCCAGTCCGGCAGACCAAACTTGCCGGTCAGAATCAAGCGGCCCGCCGGCACCAAGTACGTCCACGCCGACAGCCAGGTGATGCCCAGGATCGTCCAGGTCAGAAGCTGGAAGTTCCATTCGTTGTTGAACACCAGCTGACCGACCAAAAGCAGGCCAAACCAGCCGGCCATGATGAACGACACGCGCCACAGATAGCCCGTGATCAGATAGCGAATTCCCGTCGCTACAACCGGCAGCGCCGTGCCGGCGATAAGGACGTACAGCATCCACTTTTCGGGCACCACGCGCATCATGAACAGCACGCCGCAGCCGCCCATCTGCGCCCACGCCTTGACCTTGGCCAGAAACGCCGTCTTGGGCGACACCTTCTGGCGTTCATAGGTCGATCGCAGCGCCGTGATGACGAACTCGCGCGATAGCAACAGCAGCACCTGCCAAGGCGCCAGCCAGCCCAGATCGATAAAGGGCATGAAGATGACGACGACAAAGACCTTGTCGGCGATCGGATCCATCAGCCGGCCCAGCTCGGTCGATCCGTACTTGCGGGCCAGCCAGCCGTCGACAAAGTCGGTGCAGCCGAGCAAGGTCATAAAGACCAAGTTGATCCACTGGGCGGTAAGGCCCAGGTAGAACAGGGCGCCTCCGATTGGCAAAAGAATCAGCCGAAGGAAGGTCACTTGGTTCGCCGTGATCGGCGGCTTCGCCATGGCGCGCACCATAGGTGAGGACCCCTCCGAGGGTCAAGCAAGGCAAAGGGCCAAGGCTGCAAGATGCACCAAGGGTTGATTGGTGGCGGGCTCTCATGCACTCTGTTGCCGGCATGTCGGTCGACCCTGCGAAGCCTGCTGCAAGCCTGATGGATCCGTCGGAAAAAGGCGGATCCATGGCCACGTCAAGCGCTGCCGAAGCCCTTGGATCCAGCGGGACGGGAAGTCCGCAAGGTGGGCAGCCAAGCATGGCCGATGCTGCGGTCGCCAATGCCAACGGCAGTCCCAATCCGGCGGAAGGCTCGGCCCCGGCCAGCGGACCGATGCGAGTACTGGTGGTCACCGGCATTTCCGGCGCAGGCAAGTCGACGGCGCTGCGTGCGCTGGAAGACATCGGCTATTACTGCGTCGACAACCTGCCTTTGCCCTTGGTGGGGCAGTTCGTGACGTTGCTTTCGCAGTCCAGTCAGCGCTTGGCGGCCCTTGGCATCGACGCACGCGAAGGCGAATTCCTGACCGGCTTCCGGGGCGCGATGGCCGATCTGCGCAAGGCCGGACACTCGCTGGAAGTCCTGTTTTTGGATGCCGCCGATGAAGTCCTTCTGCGTCGCTTTTCCGAGACACGACGTCGCCATCCCCTGCATGGATCACCCGCCGCGCAGACGCCAGGCAGCGGTCTTCCATCTGTCGGGCGGACCGGGCCAGGCGTCGATGATCTGCGGGCCGGTATCCAGCACGAACGCCGTCAGCTGATGCCACTTCGCGATGAAGCCCACGCCGTCGTCGACACCGGTGACCTGACGGTGCATCAGCTGAAGCGCGTGATCCAAGAGCGCTATGGTCGACCCGACAGCAACTTTTCGCTGACCTTGGTCAGCTTTGGCTTCAAGCACGGCCTGCCCGCCGAGGCGGACTTGGTCTTGGACGTGCGCTTTCTGCCGAATCCGTACTTCATCGCCAGCCTGTCCCCACTGACCGGACTCGACGAACCGGTGGCGCGCTTTGTCTTGGAACATGCCGACGCGCAAGAGCTATTGCGGCGCATCGAAGATCTGCTGGCCTTTTATCTGCCGCGGGCGCAACGTGAAGGAAAGGCCTATTTCACCATTGCGATTGGCTGCACGGGCGGGCGGCATCGCTCCGTCGCGGTAGCCACCGAACTTTTCAATCGACTCCAAGCTCGCTATCAGATTACGGTTAGGCATCGCGAGCTGGGTCGCGGTCTCGAGAGGAAATAGCGATGGGTCAGCTCACTCCTGTGGTGATCGTCACACATGGTCAGGCTGGCGCAGACATGCTGGATGCCGCTCGCCGGTTTTTGGGCATGGACCTGCCGAATGTTGTTCCGGTCGGCGTCGAGCCCGAAGACGATCGACGCACCGTCGACAGCAAGATCGGTGAAGCCGTGGCTCGCTTGGGACTGCAGACCTGTGAAGATGTGCTGTTCCTGGTCGACCTGGTTGGATCGACGCCGGCCCAGCTGTGCTGCAGTCGCTGCGACGGACGCAGCGGCCATGTGGTGACCGGAGTGAACCTGCCGATGTTGGTCAAGCTGGGCACCGCGGATCGCAATCACGGACCCGAACGCCTGGGCGGCGAGCTAGTCGTCACCGGCACCAAGAGCATTCACTGCGAGTGAGATTCGTCAGCAGTCGCAGCGACGCAGTCACCCAGCTTCCAGATCGAATCGAAGAACCGCAGAAGAACCGCGGAAGAACCTGAAGACAAACCGAGAGAAGTGATGATGGCGCAAAGCACCGTTCAGATCGTCAACAAAGCCGGCCTGCATGCGCGGGCTTCGACCCGCTTTGTGCAGACGGCGAACAAGTTCCGTTCCAACGTCATGGTGCGCAAGGACGGCCAAGACGTAAACGGCAAGAGCATCATGGGTGTGCTGTTGCTGGTGGCAGGGAAGGGAAGCCAGATCACCATCTCGTGCGACGGCGATGACGCCAAGGAATGTCTGCTTGCGCTGACCGACTTGGTGAAAGCCGGCTTTGGGGAGGAATAGCGCATGCCTTCGCCGGACGAGAGCGGGCCGTACTTCGCAGTGAAGCCACTCTCGCGCCCGATGTCGACCGAAGTCCGTCACGGCATTGCCGCTTCGCCGGGCATCGCC
>JAYRFD010000985.1:0-1555 GCA_041908565.1 Polyangia bacterium
CGATCCCCGGTGAAATAGAGCAGGTCCTGAGGATCGTCGGCCTGCGGGTTTTGGATGAAGCGCTGGGCTCCGCGATCCGGGTTCAGGTAGCCCAGGGTCCGATAGGGAGTGCGCAGCACGATTTGGCCTGGCTCACCGATCCCGCACTGCGCTCCGTCATCGCGGAGGATCAGGGCCTGACAGCCCGGCAGCGGCGTGCCAATCGGCTGGACGCCTGGCATATGCGGGTCTGGAACGACGTAGCAACACTTGGCCATCGTCGTCTCTGAAGGACCGTACAGGTTTGCGACCTTCGTCATCGGGAAGTGCTGCCGCCAGCGCTGCAGCAGCGCTGCGGGCAGCGGCTCGCCGGCAAAGAAGCTCCAACGCAGCGACGCACAGGCATAGCTCGGCATCGCGTGTTGCAGCCAGGCATGGGCCAGGGATGGGACCGGATGAAGCAGCGTAATCTGCTCCTCGTTGAGCCAGGTCAGGAAACGCGGACCGTCCAGCGGGAGATCCTCGTCGGCGATGCAGAGGGTCGCGCCGCTGGTCAGAGCCAGAAAGATGTCGCGCAGCATGACATCGAAGGACAAGCCCACGACCTGGCCGCAGCGATCTCCTGGGCCCACCGCAAACTCTTCCCGCTGCCACGCCAGGAAGTGCGCGAGTCCGCGATGCGTTCCCAAGATGCCCTTGGGAACCCCCGTCGTACCCGACGTGAACATGACATAGGCCGGATCGGTATCCGCGACAGGAGGCAGCTCGTCCAGGTTGGCCGTCTCCTCGCTCTCATCGGAGATCGTGCCCTGCGCGGCATCCACGGAACGGGTCGGGCGACCAGAGGAAAGGGGCCTTCGCGGATCCTCAGAGTCCTGGGCTTCGGCATCCGCGACCGCAAGAACGACGCGCGCCCGCCCGACGGACAGCATCGCCTCGCGGCGGTCGTTCGGCAGGCTTGGCGCCACGGGGAGCATCGTCCCGCCCGCCAGGAGCACGCCAAGCAGGCTCGCCACCGTGCCGAAGCTGCGCGGGCCTTGGACCGCGACCACGTCGCCCGTTCGTACCCCCTGTGCCCGCAGCGCGTGCGCCCTCTGCAGGGCCCGCGACATCAGCTCGCCATAGGAATAGGTTCGCCCCCGCCAGCGGATCGCGGGGGCCCGCGGGGTCCGCTTGGCCCACGCTGCGATGCCAGCCGTGATCGGCTGCTGCGAAGAGGCGGGAAGCGGCCGGCGCAGATCCGGTAGCAGCTCCGCGGCGCGGGGCGTGACCAGCGAATAGGAGGCGAGCGGTCGATCCGCATCGCGGACTGCCTGCTCCAAGAGATGAACGTACTGCTCAATCAGCGCCGACATCCGCTCGGTCGAAAACAGGGCCCGCTGATAGACGAGCTGCAGCTTGAGCGAGTCTGGGCTCTCGTGCACGTACAGCGTCAGGGCCCGCAGCGCATCCACGTCACGGTCGCGCGGCAGCGAGACCGCCAGATCATGGGCGCTGGGAAGGACCCCCGATTCGTTGAGGAAGTTGAGCATTACCTCGAAGATCGGATCGCGCCCGGGCAGGCGCTCGGGGTTCA
>JAYRFD010000986.1:0-7259 GCA_041908565.1 Polyangia bacterium
CTGGCGCGGGCGCGGGCTCCGAAGCAGCGGTCTCTGGCGGAGGCTCCGGTTGGGCTGGTGGCTCCGGCTCCGCGGCAGCGGGCGGCTCAGGTGGCGGTGCGGCGTCCGCCGGCGGCGGCGCCTCCGGCGGTGGTGCGGCCTCGGCCGGCGGTGGAGACTCAGGTGCGCCTTCGGTCGGCTGATTCTCGTCCATAGGACCCCCCAGAAATGCAAAAACGTAGAGTCGTTGCACGTTACTATCAACGATTCCATTTCATCAATAGAATCGAAAACCAAAGGGGATTCGCAGGCTTCTGTCGGTCCGTAGGACCCGCCGCATCTCTTGCGCGCAGGGTTCCCCAGTACACACCGAAGCGCAAGCATGGGCAAGGGGGGCGCCAAAGCAATGAAGGGCTATTGTTCGACGGAGAGTGCCTCTCGGGGAAGCCGCAGTACACAGCGGGACGAGAAGACTGCCACCCAATTTGGATAGCGAGTTAATCGGGTTTATAAATCAATAAATGATGTTTTATCGTATATATAAATGACGATTACTGTGAACTTGATGTAAATGCCGATTCAATCGGCGATAACAAATGCCAATAGGCTGCAAATCGCAAGGCTTCTGCAGGCTTGTACCCGGCGCCCAGCCCGAGCCCGCTAGCGGCGGATGTCGACGTGGGCTTTGCGACGCAGCTCTTTGGTCCAGTTCTGGATGCCGCGCTCTAGGCTCTGTTCGTACAGCTGGCGGCGCAGCTCTTCTTTGACCTCGTCGAAGCCCTTCACCTCGCCGCTTTTTTTTTCGATCAGCTGCAGGATGTGCAGTCCGCGTTCGGACTGGATGGGCCCGCGCACGTCGCCGGGATCCATGCTGACCACGGGCTCGCGCAGCTCGGGTGGCAGGTCGCCGCGCGCCAGGAAGGGCAGGTCGCCGCCGGCTTTGCTGGCTTGGTCGTCGCCGTGCTGCTTGGCCAGCTGTGCGAAGTCCTTGCCACCGCGCAGATCGGCCACGATCTTCATGCCCAGCCGTCGCTTTTCATCGATCTGCGATGCCGTCGCTCCTTGCGGCAGCGATAGGAAGATCTGCTTCAGGTGAATCTGCATGGCATCGCCGCTGGCCTGCCGCACGTTCTGCGCATACAGCGCCCGCACTTCGTCATCACCGACGGTGATCTTGCTGCGCACGGCCTGGTTGATGACGCGCATTTGCAGAAGCTGCTTGTGCAGCGACTTCTTGTATTCCTCCATCGAGCTGATGCCCTGCTGCTTGAGCGCTTCCTGAAACTGTTCCAGCGTCAGGTTGTTCTGCGTGCGCACCGACTCGACCGCGGACTTGACTTCTTCGTCGCTGACATCGACTTTCATTTCGCGGGCCTGCTGCGCGATCAGCACGCGTTCGACCAGCGATTCCAGCGTCTTTCGGCGGTGCTGTTCAAACTTGCGCTGCCCATCGGGCGTCGAAAAGTCGACGTCGCCCAGCTCGGCCCGCGCGGTCTGCAGCGCGGTCTGGTTGACCTCGGATTCCAGGATGATCTCTTCGTTGACGACAGCGGCGATGCGGTCCAGGACCACGGCCTGTGCGACGGGCACGGCCACGGTCAGGCCGCCCGTCAGACCAATCGACGCAATGGTGGCGAAGCGCAGAGCACGGCACAAAAGAGACGAACGCAGGATCAAGCGGGAACGCATGGACTAGTGACCTCCAGACGGCGCAGGAGACGGTGCGGGAACCGGCGAAGGAGCCGCTGCCGGCGGCGATGCCGGTGCCACGCTGGGGGCGGTCGGAGCGACGGGCGGCGATCCCGCTGGGATCGGAATCCCTGGACGCTGCGGCGATGCCTGCGGCGCGCGCTGACCGGCCGGGTGGAACTCTCCGCTGTGCGGCGGCGGGCGCAGCTCATCCGGGGCACCGACGGTGTTCTGCGTCAGATCGACGCGCACCAAGGGCAGCTTGTCGGCAAACACCTGCACGCTCGACGCCTTGCGCAGCGAGTCCTCGTAGTCGTCCATCAAGCGCTGCCGTCGCTCGCGAAACAGCTTGGCGCGGATCTGCGGCGCCACTTCCGACAGCGTGCGGGACAGCGCGCGCCGCTGCCCGGTCAGCTTCAGCAGGGCATAGCCGCGGGCCGTCTTGACCACTCCACTCACATCCCCGATGTTCACCAGCTTGAAGGCGGCGTCGACGATCTCGGACGGAAGTTCGCGATTGTTTTGGTCGAAAAAGCGCAAGTCGCCACCGCGCTCTTTGGTCTCTTGATCGATGCTGTATTCGTTGACCAGCGTGCGGAAGCCCAGGTTTTCCAGGCCCTGCAAGCGCGCATCGGCTGCGACCTTCTTGGCCGTCGCTTCGTCGGCAACCAAGATCAGGCTGGCGCGGATCTCGGGCGGGCGGTTGAACTCTTCGGGGTGGCCGTCGAAGTAGCGCTGCACATCAGCGTCCGAGATGTCTTCCTGCTTGAACTTGTCGAAGCGGCTGCGCAGGAGCTTCTGAATCATCACCTGCTTCATCGTGCGCACGACTTCCGGGTCGCGATCGATGCCCTGCTTCTTCGCCTCGGCCGCCAGCACTTCAAACTTCACTAGGTTGTCCAGGTATTCCTTCTTCTGCTCGACGGATGCGTAGCGCGCGCGGACGTAGGGCGACTGGTTGTTCAGGCGGTCTTCCAAGTCGGCGACGGTGATGACCGTGTCGTTGATCTGCGCCAGAACGTTGCCCTTATTGACGGCGCGCTTGGCCGACAGATCGCGACAGCCGGCAGAGACAAGCAGCGAACAGGCCGACAGAGTCAGCAAAAGGCGAGGCGCCCATCGTCCTGTCCTGTCCGTCTCGGACTGTGGCCCGCGGACCTGCCTGCGGACCTTAAAGAAGAGAAGCTTCATTCCCATTGAAATAGCTCGACGCGTCCCGCAAAGCAATCTGTTACCTTCGACGCAGATGCGGGACGGCCGGGCACAGTTTGGAATACGCGGGGTGGTTGTGCCGTTGTCGGGAATCTGCCGCGCAGGATGCCGGGCGTTGCGGCGATGCGCCGCCGGTGTCCGTGGCTGCTTGAAAAAACACGTTGTTTCCGACGGAAATGAAGGCGTAGGCGTACCGGGGTCCGGTCGACCTTAGGAGTGTTCAGCATGCGACATGCAATTGGACGATTTTTGGCGTGGGTAGGCGGTCTGTTTCTGCTGGTGCTGCTGACGGCGATAGTCGTCGCTGTGGTCAGCAGTCGCGACAAGGCCGTGCCGGCTCGCACCCTCTTGGAAGTGAACCTGGAAGTCGAGCTAAGCGAAGACAGCGCGCAGAACCCGCTGGCTCAGCTGCGGCCCGATGGCGGAAGCAGCCTGCGCACGCTTTTGATTGGCCTGGAACGGGCGGGCGACGATCCGCGCGTGGTGGGCCTGCTGGCGCGCGTGGGTCAGTCGAAGATCGGCATGGCGCAAGTGCAAGAGCTTCGCGATGCCATCCGCCGCTTCCGCGACAAAGGGAAGTTCGCGCTGGCCTACAGCGAGACCTTTGGCGAGTTTTCCCCCGGCAACTCGTCGTACTACCTGGCGACGGCGTTCGAGCAGATCTGGCTGCAGCCTTCTGGCGACGTCGGCCTGACCGGCGTGCTGATGGAGCCGTTCTTCCTGAAAAACGCGCTCGAGCGGCTGGGTCTGAAGCCGCAGATGGATCACCGATACGAATACAAGAGCGCGATGAACATGTTCACCGAAAACAAGTTCACGGCGGCGCACAAGGAATCGCTCGAGAAGATCGCCCAGGGCTGGTACTTGCAAATGGTTCGCGGCATCGCCGAAGGCCGCAAGCTGCAAGAAAGCGAAGTGCGCGCGCTGTTCGATCGCGGGCCGTTTCTGGGACCGGAAGCGCTGAAGGAAAAGCTGGTCGATCAGCTGGGCTATCGCGACGAGTTCATGGCCAAAGGTCGCGAGCGCGGCGGCGATGCGCAGCTTCTGTTTCTGCACAAATACGTCGAACGCACCAGCAAGGCGGAAAAGCAGCGCTTGAAGCAGGCTCCGACGCTGGCCTTGATCTATGGCCTGGGCGGTGTGCAGCGCGGCAAGGGCGAAGTCGATCCGCTGTCGGGCAGCGGCGCCTTGGGATCCGACACGGTGACGGCCGCCTTCCGCGGTGCCGTGGCTGATCCGGATGTCAAAGCCATCGTCTTTCGCATCGACAGCCCGGGCGGATCGTACGTGGCATCGGATGCGGTGTGGCGAGAAGTGGTGCGGGCGCGCGGGGCTGGCAAGCCAGTCATCGCGACCATGGGCAACGTCGCTGGATCGGGCGGCTACTTCGTAGCGATGGCGGCCGACAAGATCGTCGCGCAGCCGGCCACCATCACCGGATCGATCGGCGTCCTGGGCGGCAAGTTCGTGACCACCGAGCTTGTCGACAACAAGCTGGGCGTGACGCATGACCGCGTCGCCTTCGGTCAGCACGCCGGCATGTGGAGCACCAACCGCGAGTTTGCTCCCGACGAGTGGGTGCGTTTCCAAGCCTGGCTGGACCGCGTCTACGTCGACTTCACGAACAAGGTGGCCGAGGGTCGCAAGCTGCCCAAGGAAAAGGTTCTGCAGGTCGCCAAGGGCCGCATCTGGACCGGCGAAGATGCCAAAGGCATTGGCCTGGTCGACGAGCTTGGCGGCATGGATGTCGCGGTGCGCTTGGCCCGTCAAGCGGCCGGCATTGCCGACAACCAGCCGGTGGCGATCAAGCAGTTCCCGGTGCAGAAGCCGCCGATGCAGATGATCCGCGACGCGGTCTTGGGACGCGACAGCGACAACAGCGAATCACCGGCCAGCACCCAAGTGGCCCTGCGCTTGCGCCCGGCGGCCGTGCTGCGCGCCGTGATGCAGGCGATCTTCGACGCAGAGCTGGGCAGCGAAACGCCCAATACGCTACGCATGACCGATCTGCCCGACGCTCGCTAGCTTCCTCGGCCTCGTCGGCGAATCGGCCTGCCGACCCCGTCAAAACAGGGTCGAGTCTTGCACCAAGCGGCTGCCTTTCAGCTCGGCTTTGACCTGCAGCGGCAGCGGCGCGTCGACGAACAGGCGCCACGTGCCACCCGGCGCGGTAAACAGAAAGTACAGCGCCAGCGCTCCCTTGGGCTTCTTGACGTACAGGCTGCGTGACGTGCCGGGGAACAGAAGTTCCTTGCGCAGCACCGACGGGTCGCTTTCGATCAGCTTGCTGGCGACGTCGCCGTAGGATTCGCCCAGATAGACCTTGCGATCCAGCGTTCGCACCAGCATGTAGACCGGCTGCTTGCCGTTTACATCGGGCGCGGCCTCGACGGCGATGCGCACATAGGTCGGGATGCAGCCGACCAGTAGGGGCAGAAGCAGCGTACACAGCCAAAGCGGCAAGGGCGGGCGGGGCACAGCTTAGTTTCGCTCGCGGCTGGCGCGAGATGAAGAGACTTTAAACAGGGCCCACGGATCGCCATCGAATGCGAAGCGGACGCCGCGGGCCGGACCGGGGGCTTCGTTTTCAATGCGCCAGGTGGCGGTCAGACCTTCCCACGTCGCTTTTTCCAGCAGGCGGAAGAAGCTCCAGGGCGAGCTGGCGACATCGATCGACTGGTAGCGACGCGTCTTGGATCCCGCTGTTCCCAGCTCAATGCCCGCGGCAGAGGTCTCTTGCCGCCACCACGGCAGCGGGAAGGGCTTGGATTCTGGCATCTGGTTGAAGCCATACACGCTGACATTGCTGCAGGTCAGGAAGGTCTGGGTCACAACCTGCGGGTTGCCTCCGATGGGTGGCAGCGGCATGGGCTTTACCGAAAGCGCGATCGGCCGCTCGGCCCCTTCAGGGGTCCACAGCGTGCGGCTCAGACGGCGCAGGCGGCTGGCCGTCGACAGCAGGCTGTCGCTGAGCTTGAGCTGACCCAGCGCATTCTTCAGCGGCACCAGCGTCCCATCGGGCTTTTCGCTGTACATGGGGGCGATTTGCCGCTGCACGAACTGATAGATCGCGCCGTCGGGCGGCTTCAGCGTTGCAAGATCCGGGATGGGCACATCGCTTTTGGACTGACGGTTGAAGGGAAAGCGATCGAGCAGCGGGCGGATGCGCTGGCTGTACTCTTCATCCCAGCGACCGTCGACGGCGGTTTCGATGTCGGTGAGCCCCAAGCGATGCACGCGCAGAAGCGGGATCAGAAACGGGCGCCGCAGATCGCCGACCAGCCCGGCCATGTCCAGGTACGCATCCAGCTTGGCCTGCGGCGAGGTCTCGATGCCTTGCAGGTTCTGCAGCGCCAAGCGCGCCGCATTGGTCGGCGGATCGGCGGCGGGGGCCGCGGCCGCTTTGCCTGCTTTGTCCCCTTTGTCTGCAGCCGGAGCCGCCATCGGGGTCGCCGGAGCCGCTTCTTCCCCCGTCAGTTCACGCGTCAGGCGGGCCACGATCGTCTTGTACTTGTCGTACTCGGGATACGCGCCGTCTTTGGCCGTGCCCATCTTCAGGATCGGTGCCAGGCCCGCAAGCTGTTCGGAAAGCGGGCTGAAATAGGGGCCTTCCAGCTTGCCCAGGTTCAGGTTGTCCGCGACGACACGCAGGCGTTCCAAGAGCGCCGACGATGGCTGCTGCAGATCGTCCAGCAGGGCCAGCACCGCCGGCAGCGTGTCGGCTTTGGGACGATAGCCCAGCAAATACGCGATCTGCGCATCGCGGTAGTTTTTGGCATAGCGGCGCGCTTGATCGAGCAGATAGCGCTCCAATGCCTGGCGCTGTTCGGGGCTTAAGGGCGCGGTCGGCAGGCGCTTTTCTGCGTCGAGCAGCGACGGCTTCATCTCTCGCTCGAAGCCGACGCGGGTGTAGATAGCTGGAACGCTGTCGGTTCCCGCGGTTTCTAGGTCGCGTTCGCTGCGGCCCGCGCTGGATTCACGGTCGGTGTGAGCCTCAGCGACATTTCTGGACTTTTTTTTTGCGTGGTGATGGCGATGGCGCCGTTTTTTTTTCTGTGGTCCAGCGGAATCGGACTTGCCGCCGTCAGGCTGCAGCGCGGCCAGCTTGCTCGTCGCCTGCGATCGATCTCCGTCGCTGGTTCCGCCGGTGACCGCGCGCAGGACATCCTGCCGCCGGCTGCGGGCCAGAAGTTCCAGCCAGCGCAGCGTGCTGAAGCGGAACGACTTGCCCTGCAGTTCGAACGGATAGACGACGTCCTTGGGTCCTTGCTTGGCCGCATCCGGACTGGTGGTCAGCAGGTTCATCAGATCGGTCAGGTTCATCTGTTCGGCCCGCGGTCCATCCAGGCTGCTGGACAGCACCAGCTGAAACAGACCCA
>JAYRFD010000987.1:0-2910 GCA_041908565.1 Polyangia bacterium
GATCTGCGACCAGGGCACCAGCGCAGCGGCAGGAGCCTGCGGGGAGCTGATGGCTTGCACCAAGCGCAGCGCAACGCGAGCCGGCTGCAGACGATCGGCCAGCCCAGCACTGTCCAGCGCGATATTCGCCCGCCTCTCGTCGCGAGGCGCAGCGACCGCCGGCGCATCTGCATCTTCCATGCGCACGACGTGGCGGGCCGGCACAAAAGGACTTGCGGGCAGTGACAGCAGGCCGGACGGATCGGCCAGAAACAGGTGACGTTCGTCGTCGGAAAACAGCGAGGCCAGCGACTGCAGGTTCAGCGGATGGGCATAGCCCAGCTCGACCGCGATGTGATCGGTGATGGCCGAAAGCCAGCGCAGCCCCGGCAGGCCCTGCAGCGCACCTGGGGATCGCGCGACCTCTCCGGGAACGCGCAGCAAGGTGTGGTGGGCGGTCGGCGCGCCGGGACCTGTCTGCGGCAGCATGACCGCGGCTTCGATCTGACGCAGCCACAGATAGCGCAAAAGACGCGGCAGCAGCAGCGACGGGACCAGCAGCCAAAGTGGCTCGCGTGGGTCATGGGCGCGCAGGGCTGCGGCGTGGCCACCCAGGCGGGGCAGAAGGCGGGGCTTTCGGCAAAGCTGCTGCAGCGAAAGCGGTCCCGCACGGCCATAGATGACCGTCGTCTGTGGCGCATAGACGACGTAATCTCCGTCGCTGCCGGACGCAATCGACAGCGCGTCATACCCATACGGGGACTGCGCATCGCGATAGCGCACAAAGTGTCGACCGGCACCCACCGAAAGCTGTCCGCCACAAAATGCAGCGGCGCGCGCCAAGCGATCGAGGACGCGCGAATCGGACACCCGCAGGCGCAGCATGTACCCCTGGCCACCGACGGAGCTGCGCAGCTCCTCGATGTGCAGGCCGCTCAACAGCTCGATCAGCGATGACTCATCCGACACGATGCGCACCAGCGCCTGTAGCTGGTCTTGGCTGTGCACCACGATCGCCGCATCCGAGCTGACAACGATGCCGCGTGCATCCTGAAACAAGCCGGGCACGACAAAGGCACCGCCAGATCGCTGCGCAGCGACGGGCTCTAACACCGCATCAGCCTTTGCCGCCCAGCAGTCGACAGGCCCATGCGGCGCGCTCGCGCTGGGGCGTACCCTGCGCGATCTGTTCGTAGGCGCGCTGCAGGCCGCAGTGCGTGCTGGGGTCGAAGGGGTTGGTGGCGATGGCGGCTTCCAGAAACGGGATGGCCTTGCGAGCGTCGCCTTTTTTCAGCCACGCGCTGCCCATCGCGGCGTTGATGCCCGGCAGGTCGGCATACAGCTCGCGCGCCGGCTCCAGCGACGCGATGGCGCGGTCGGGATCATCCAGCGTCAGGTACGTGCGCCCCAGCTTCAGCGCCACCAAGGGGTGACTGCCCCCCAGAAGCGTCTGTGCCTTTTCGTATTCAACCGCGGCGGCGGGATAGCGACCACGAGCCCGCAAGAGACCCGCCAAGCGAATGAAGCCACGGGCCTTGGGATCTTGGATCTCGCCGCTGTCGTCATCTTCGCTGGACGGCTGCGCACCGCCTCGGTCGCTGCCGGCTTTTCCCGTCGCAGGTCGGCCTTTCTTGAAGTGCAGACGGGACGCGTACAGGGTGCCTTTGCTGCGCAGCTTGCGCGAACGCAGCCAGCTTTTCCACGACCGCTCGAACTGCGCGAACGATCCACCAAACGCACCAGCCACCGCATCCGCATCGCTGCGGCCCAGTGACAGATCGTGCAGGATGCGTCGCAGGCCAGGCCAGCCCAGCTTGCTGTGGATGTACTCGACGGCGGTATAGACCTCGGCAAAGGCCAGAGCGGTGTCTTCTTGCGAGGGCAGCTTGGCCATCGATGGCGACATCTGGGCGAACGTGATCAGCCGGCCTTTGGCCAAGGCGCCAGCCAGCAGGCTCTCCATCTGCGGAGGCAAGCCGCCCCCCGACGGGCCCCGCCAGCGTCGCTCTTCAAACTTGGCCAGGCCTTCGTGCAGCCAGATCGGCACGGTGTTGCGCGACACGCGGCTGATGATGAAGTGCGTGTACTCGTGGGTCAGCGTGTCGATCCAGGGATAGCCGCGCACCAAGGCACGCGGCGACACGATCATCAGGCGATTCCATTTGCACAGCGCGATGGTGCCGCTGGTCTCGATCTCTTTGATCGTCAAGGTCGACACGCGCGACAGATCCACGATGTCTTCATAGATCTCGACGCGCACGGGCACGGTTGGCTTGGCCAGGTGGGCGGCGTCGGCGATGTCTGCAAAGTCTTCGCCCAGCGCGGCCCAGGCTTTTTCCAGCGCCTCGGCTGCGTAGGGCACAAGGACTTCATCCCGACCGCGGCGATAGCGAATCAGAAAGTGACCACCGGACGATCGCTGTTCACCAAAGCCACGCGTAACTTCGGCCGTGGCGGTTGCCAGATCCGCCAGTCCCCGCACTCCCGCAGCGTCGGCGGGGGACAGATGCAAGGTCGATGCGGCCGATCGCAGCAGCTTGTCTGCGCCCTCGTAGTCGCCTTGATGAAACAGAAGCTCGCCGCGCACCAAGTCGACCTCGGGATCGCGCTTGCCGCCGGCGGTCAGGGTGGCAAGCTGCGCGGCCGCTTCTTCGACGCGCCACTCGGAAAGCAGGCGCTGCACGCCATCCAACGCTTCGCTTTTTGTCTTGCCCGCCAGAGTCTGTCGCGGCACCAGAAGGACGCCGCCAAGGACGACGCTGCCAAGCACGGCGCACAACACGCACCACACGCGCAGCGACCGTGTCAGGTGGCCTGGAGCGCGGCACCGATCGCGTCTCCGATCGGGTCGCAGATGCAGACGATGGTCCGCCATCAGCGTATGAGCTCCTCGTAGTACTGCTTGACCTGATCGCGGTATTCGGCGGGCGC
>JAYRFD010000988.1:0-3237 GCA_041908565.1 Polyangia bacterium
TCATTCAGGACATGGAATGGGCGGCCGAGGAATGCGACGCGGCCGCCCTGCTTGCTGCCATCAACGCGCAAAGGAATCCCCGACGATGAACCAAATCACTAACCCCTTTGCAGAGCCGATCAAGTCTCGTCGGCCATCGACCGGAACAGCCGCCGCCAGAGCCCTAGAAAAAGCCGTCAAGAGCGCTGCGAAAAACGCCCACGCAGCGACGACGATCGGCGATAGTGAAAACATGGGCGGAAAAGTGGCCAGCGTCTACGGGCCGTACAGGAACGGGGACAAGTGGCGCCTTGTGCTGTTGATGCCGGACGGCCGACGCAAGGCGAAGGTGTTGGACACCTACGAAGAAGCGGAGCGAGCCAAGGCAAGCGTTTCCGCGTCGCTGTCCGACGATGCCAAAGCCCCGATCGGCATGGCGATCGATGCGTTCATGGCAGACAAGCGCAAGCAGGGGCTGAAGCCGGGATCGCTGCGCTGCTGGGCCGATCGTCTGGCTCTGCTGCCGCAAGAGATCGGTGTGGCGCAGCTGAGCCCCAGCGACGCACAAGCGCTCTATGACACGTGGGTCGGGGAAGTCGCGGTTGCGACCCATCGCGGGCGGCTGCGGTTCATTCGCTCGTTCTTTGCGTGGGCGATCGATCGCGGGTATGCGACGGTCAACCCCTTCGCCAAGGTCAAAGGAATCGGCAAGCCCCGGCGCGGCAAGCTGCAGCCCCGCGTCGACGAAGCGCGGAAGCTCTACGCGGAGCTATTCCGCCTCGCGTGGGCGGGCGAGTCCCCGGCGGGATGTCTGCTTGTGCAGATCTTGCACGGGGCGCGCTCGTCGGAAGTCTGGGGCTTGCGCGTGCGCGATGTCGACGCCGGAGCGACGCGCCTGCACGTCGCCGCCGACGGAGGCAAGACCGCCAACGCGACGCGCACACTGGAAATCGATGTTCCCGAACTGCAAGCTCTCTTGCTGCACATTCGGGAGGGCAAGCAGCCGGGTGATTATTTGTTCGCTCGCAACTGCAGCGCAGCGTCGGCAAATAGCGCGCTCTACAAGTATCTGCACAAGCAGTGCGATCGGCTGGGCATCCCGCGCGTCTGCCCTCACTCTCTGCGCGGCTTGCACGCGACCGTTGCCGTGCAGTCTGGTGTCACGTCGCGGGCCGTGGCTGGCGTGCTAGGCCACGGGAGCGACGAAGTCACGCGGCGGCACTACATCGCACCGGGCACAGAGCAAGCCGGCAACGCGCGTCAGCTCGCCGCCCTGCTAGCCCCTGCCGAGTCGCCCAAACCCACGCAGACCCCCAGCCTTGCCGAACTCGTGACCGCCCTGCGCGCCCTCTCCCCCGAAGATCGCCAAGCCCTGGCCGCCGCCGTCGGTGGGAAACTGTAACCAGACCTCCCCCGCCCGCTTTTCCCTGCCCTTTCCTAGCCCTTCCTAGATCCCTGATTTCTCGACGTTTTTTTTGTAATACAACGTCCACCGGGACATCAAGCCCAGCAACATCACGTCCGTCGGATACGCACAGCCATTGGTCCGCGCTCCGTCGCAGTGTCTGCGGACAAAGTCATTGTTCTGTGCCTCCGCTGGTGGAGGGCGCCGAGGCTTGACCCTAGGGACCTCGCTGCTGATGCCATCCCTTGACTCGCTTGTGGGGACGCGATGCCCCCCTTGGCGTCGAGACCGAAAAGATCCTTCATGCAATGCAGGCCTGTGGACACGGTGTCGGGGCCTTGTACGCTGACCGGGGCTGGCGCGGGTCAGCGATGGGGCTTTTTCCCTGCGCCGGTCGGATCGCGCGTCGAGCAGACCGGCACGACCCACGGAGCGGCGCCGCAGCCGTTCACGGCCGACTAGCTCGCCAGAGCCCCGACGTCCTTTGCGTTCGTCGGCTGGGGCGAAGAATGTTAAAATTGCAACCGCATTTGACGTTAAGCAAGCCCAACAAATCTCGGCCAGCGAATCGTAGTTTACCGCAATTATTCACGCGCCGGATGGAACGACAGTAAAATCCACAGCATCGATGGGGCGCTACTTCATCCTGCATAAAGATCACTCGGGCGCCTACGCGATCTCTGCGCTTGGCTACATCGAGCCGCCATCAGATAGCAAAACACCGGCAGGCAAGACCCCACCCAGCAAGGCACCGGGCAAAGGCAAAAAGGGCTAGTTAGGCCGGCGCAGCGACACGCCGCGTCAGCCGTGACCGCCGCAAGAGTCAAGGCCCCACGCCACAGTTCCTTGAAGCGGGTCTTCGCCGTGGGTGCCGTCGCTGGACGTGACCTTGGCGCGAATCGTCGCCTCATGACCCACCACATCGCGGGGAGCCTCGATCACGGGCGTAAGTCCGGTGAGTTGTACGGCGTGGGGATCGTCGCTTGGCTCGGCGGGCAACCGCAGCGAAAGCGGCGCCGACACAACGACGCCGTCCGCTTGACGCGATACCGTCACGCTCACCTGCAGTGACCCCGGGCGACGCAGGTTGAATTCGCAGCGACGTAAGATGCAGGCCCGCTTCTCGACAGAGACAGCAGCGCAGGCGCCAGGCAGCAGCAGCGGCGCGCTGGGGTAATACAGCGTGGCCTGCGCCCATGGTGTGCGTCGACCCGGCGATCGCCCGCCCTGCTGCGAGGGGTCGCCAAGCCAGGTGCGCACCCGCCCTGCAACAAGGTCGAGCCTGCGAATGTGGTGACCGCCGGCATCGGTGACGAACAGCGCACGTTGACTGCGGCTCCATTCGGCGATCGCCGTCCCGCGCTTCGGCTTGGCCCGCTTGCCCCACCAGTGTTCGCACGCGATCCGGCACTGCTCCCGCGCGTAGGTCAATCGCACGCACCGTGGCCCCATCGGCATCTGCGATGTACAGCGTCTGCCTCTCTTCATCCAGCACCAGGCCACGTGTCGACTCAAACTGCGTGCAGGGGCAGACCTTCGCTGCGATGTCGGAAGTTTGTTGGAAGCAGAGAGTACAGCGATAGAGATTCCCAGGCCGAGCGTCGAAGCTGTCTATCGCGGGTCGCCCTTGGCTTCCGGCCAGGGGATCGCTTCGGCCCAGAGGGCGCGCGGATTCGGGCGACCGACCATAGCGCGCGTCAGGCTTTGGAACGTGCCGTCGGCCATGGACGCTGGGATGGCGACGCACTGCCCCGCCAGGGCGCGCGACTCGACGGCGGCCGGCGAGTCTTCGAAGTAGACCCGCTGCTGACAGTCGTTGCAGTGGCGGACCTTGGGATCGGCGGTGGGCGTCA
>JAYRFD010000989.1:0-1652 GCA_041908565.1 Polyangia bacterium
GCTGCTCAAGGGCATCATGAAAGAGATCCTGGCCGCTGACGATCGGGCGCGCGCGGCCGGGCGTACTGCGGTGCTGGATGAAGCCTTTATTGCTGAACACACCAATGGCTTTGCGGCGTTTCGCGCAGCATTAGACGCCGCGTCGTGGGACGACATCGTGCGCGACAGCGGCATCGATCGCGCGCGCATCCTGCAGGCCGCCCAGGTCTGGCTGCGCAGTCGTCGCATCATCGCGTGCTGGGCGATGGGTCTGACCCAGCACAAGGAAGCCGTCGCCACGATTCAAGAGGTCGTCAACTTGCTCTTGCTGGGCGGGCACATCGGGCGGCCTGGCGCCGGTCTGTGCCCCGTGCGTGGCCACAGCAATGTGCAGGGCGACCGCACCGTCGGCATCGTCGAAAAGCCCGAGCCCGCCTTTCTGGATCGTCTGGGCGCAGAGTTCCACTTTCAGCCCCCGCGCGATCCGGGCATGGACACCGTGGCGACGATTCACGCCATGCTGCAGGGTCAGGTCGGCGTGTTCTTCGCGCTGGGCGGCAACTTCCTGTCGGCGACTCCTGACACCGAACAGACGGCGAGGGCTCTGCGACGCTGCGGCTTGACCGTGCAGGTGTCGACCAAGCTGCACCGCGGCCACTTGGTGACCGGGCGGCAGGCGCTGATCCTGCCCTGCCTGGGGCGTTCCGAAGTCGACGTGCAAGCTGGCGTGGAACAGGTGGTGTCCGTCGAAAACTCGATGGGCATCGTCCATGCGTCGCGCGGCAATCTGCGCCCCGCATCGGAAACGCTGCGCAGCGAAGTGGCGATTGTCTGCGGGCTGGCCAAGGCCGTGTTCTGTGACGACCGTGGGCGCTGGGCGGCCGGACATCGCATCGACTGGGACGCGCTTTGCAACAGCTACGATCGCATCCGCGACCGCATCGCCGCGGTGATTCCTGGTTTTGCCGACTACAACGCTCGGCTGCGTCTGCGCGATGGGTTCCTTTTGCCCAACGCCGCGCGCGAGCGTCGCTTCGGTACGGCCAGTCACAAGGCGCGCTTCACTGCGCATCCGCTGCCGCAGCACCCGCTGGCCGACGGGCAACTGCTTCTGATGACACTGCGTTCGCACGATCAGTTCAACACGACGATCTATGGCCTGGACGATCGCTATCGCGGCATAAAGGGCGGTCGACGTGTGCTGTTCATGAACCCCAACGACTTGGCTGAACGCAGCCTATTTCCCGGCGATCACGTCGACATCACCAGCCACTTCCACGACGGGACGCGGCAGGCCATCGACTTTCTGGTGGTGCCCTACGCCATCCCCGCCCGCTGCGCCGCTGCATACTTTCCAGAAGCCAATGTGCTGGTTCCCTTGGACAGCTACGCCGACGGAAGTCGCACGCCGACATCCAAGTCCATTGTGATCACCGTGGCCTGCCACGGCAGTCCGTCTTCCGCGTAAGCCGACGGGTTTTGTTCGCTGCATCGCCGGCGTGGTTTGCATGTCTACGTCGCGCCAGCCGACCGCCAAACACAGCCACTGCGGGAACGTACGATCCCCCACCGTTGAATAGGGGCGGCAAGACTCGGTGCCGCATTCCGCGCGGGCCGTCCGTCTGCTCTGCAAGCAAGCAAAGCGATCGGCGATCTTCCACAGTGAACGAGGA
>JAYRFD010000990.1:0-22040 GCA_041908565.1 Polyangia bacterium
AGGCGGGTCCGGCCACACCGGTCGAAGTCCTGGGTCTGTCTGGCGTACCCAAGGCTGGCGAAGTGATGAACGTCGTCAACGACGAACGCGCCGCCAAGGAACTGGTCGAGCACCGTCGCAACCGTCGCATCGAAAAGGAACGTGCCAAGGCTGGTCCGGTCTCGCTGGACAAGCTGATGGACGCGATGAAGGCGGGCCTCAAAGAGCTCAAGATCATCCTCAAGGCCGACGTGCAGGGCTCGGTGGAAGCCCTGGGCAGCGCGCTGTCGAAGCTGTCGACCGACAAGGTCAAGGTCACGGTCATCCAGGCCGCCGTCGGTGGCATCACCGAAACCGACGTCAACTTGGCCAAGGCGGGCAACGCCATCATCATCGGCTTCCACGTCCGTCCCGCTGGCAAGGCCGCATCGCTGGCCGAACAAGAGGGTGTCGACATCAAGCTGTACGACATCATCTACGACGCCATCGACGAGGTGAAGCAGGCCATGGCCGGCCTTCTGGCCCCGGTCAAGCGCGATAAGACCTTGGGCAAGGCCGAAGTCCGCGAGCTATTCAACATTCCCAAGATCGGCACGGTCCTGGGTTGCTTCGTCCACGAAGGCACCATCAAGCGCAGCGCGCAGGCTCGTGTCATTCGCGACTCGGTGCTGGTGTATACCGGCAAGCTCGGCTCGCTGCGTCGCTTCAAGGACGATGTGCGCGAAGTGCAGCAGGGCTATGAGTGCGGCATGAGCGTCGAAGGCTACCAAGACGTCAAGGTGGGCGACTTCATCGAGTGCTTTGAAGTGGAAGAGATCGCCGCCACCCTCGACTAAGCTGCCGCCCTTCGCAAAGAAGGGCATCCTCTTCCTATGGTCGTTGGTGTCTGTCGTGTCAGCCTGCTCATTGAGGAGAGCCAGTCCCTAAAGGACAAGCGCTCGGTCCTGCGTCGCATCAAGGATCGCGTGTCGCAGAAGTTCAACTGCGCCATCGCAGAGGTCGGCGATCCCGATAGCTGGCAGGCCGCGCAGCTAGGCTTTGCCGTCGTCAGCAACGAGCGTGGCTTCACGCAGTCGATGGTGCAGAAGATCCTGACCTTTATCGACGACTTGGCCATCGGCAAGCTCATCGACGACGAACAGGACTACATCGACTACGGCGAAGGCGCGCTGGAAGGCAGCTCCGTCGGGGACTATCCACACTGGGAAACCGACCAGCCGTCCCCGCCAAAGCCTGGGCCCATCCTGGTGCGTCCCAAGGCTCCGACGCTTTCTGGCGACGATCACGAGGCGTATCCCTGGGATTCGCCGCAGGCCGATACCGCATCGCATGCGCCGGGGAAACCGGGTGCTGCCAAGCCGGCCCCCGAAGATCCCAGCAAGCGAGGCCCAGGCGAAGGGAATCGCGGAGCCCAGCGGGGAAGTGACCGCGGAGGCGACCGATGATGCGCGCGGTGATCTGGCTAAAGACGCTGGTGCTGGCCTGGTTTCTGTCGGGCTGCACCACGATCAACACCGGCAGCGCGGTGCGCCTGTCCGGCGAAGGGCAGCTTGTCGCGCGCGCCATGATCGATTCGCTGGAAAGCACGCGGCGCACGCTTTCGACCTATGTCGAAGGGCAGGCCCTGCAGTCGCGGCTGTCGGGACGCGAAGCGATGCCGCCGCAGGCGCTCTGTCCGATTCGCGCCGTGCAGCGCGGGCTGCGCTTGCGCGTACTGATGCTGCGCAAGCTGGTGCTTCTGTACGATCGCTTTACGGCGCTGGCCCAGTTTGAATACGGCGACGAAGCGGCGCCAATCTATGACGAGCTGATGCTCGACATCGATCGCTACGAACACTTGGCGGACGCGACGCCGGCTGCCGGCTGCACGGAAGACGATGCGCAGACCAGCTTGCCGTCGACCGATCGGCGCGAGCCGCCGCCGCCGCGAATGACGCGCATCTCGCAAGATCGCAGCCTGATCTTGGCCAGCACGCGAATTCGTTCGTCGCTGGATCGCATCCGCAAGCTGTGGGAAGGCGAGCGCAGTGTCTATCTGTCGGTGCAGAAGACGACGCTGCAGGCGCAAAAGTCGCTCGCGCGGTTGCTGCTGTCGCGTTACGCCAGCGTGTCCCCCGCGGCGCTTTTGGTGCCGCATCTTTCCGCCTTGGGGCTGGATTGGGATGCGTATGCCTTTGTGACGGCCCGCGAAAAGCTGGGTCCCGATCAGCTGCAAGCGCTGCAAGAGGGGCTGTACGCCGTGATGGACGAACGCAGCCGTCGCCTGCTGGCCGAAGAGGAAGCGCGGTACGTCCAGCAGAGCGAGCTTTTGCAGCTTCTTGCCCGTCAGCACACGATCTTGGAACAGGGGCAGGCCATCGATCTGCGACACATCTCGCAGTACTTGGTGCCCCTTTTGCGATCCGTGAACATCACCACGTGCACGCCAACGCCGACCGCAACCCCGACGCTGTAACGACCAAAGGGTGCTGCCATGCCATCGCGCGCAGAAAATCAGGCCAAGTATCTGGCGGAAGTCGAAGCGACGTACTTTCTGCTGGAAGAAAACTTCGACGCGATCTACGAGCACTGCACCGAGACCGCCGAGCGTCAGCTTCTTCGCAACCTGCACGCCGCCGCTCGCGATGCGTACTGGCGAGGCGTTGCGTCGTCGCTTGAGGACGGCAACCAAGTCGTGCGCGATATCTACGCCGATCTGGTCGCCGCCAACCAACAGATCCGCGGCCTGATCACCAGCCTGCAAAACGTCGGTGGGCTGCTTTCGCTGGTGAAGCAGGCGGTGCGCTTGGCAGGCTCGCTGGTTACGCTGGCAGCGGCGTAGCCATCAGCTTTTGCTGCGGTCTTGCACGACGTTGATGCGCGCGCCCAGGCCGCGCAGGCGGGTGGCGATACGTTCGTAGCCGCGCTCGATCTGGCCGACGTTGTTGATGGTGCTGGTGCCGCGTGCGGCCAGGGCTGCCAGCAGCATGGCCATGCCGGCGCGAATGTCTGGAGACTCGACGGTGCCAGCCCGTAGCTGCGTCGGGCCATAGACAATGGCACGGTGCGGATCACACAGGATGATGCGAGCCCCCATGCCGACCAGCTTGTCGACGAAGAACATGCGCGACTCGAACATCTTTTCGTGCACCAAGATGACGCCGTCGCACTGCGTCGCGGTGACGATCGCGATCGACATCAAGTCGGCGGGAAACGCCGGCCAGGGCTGATCTTCCAGCTTGGGAATCTGTCCGCCCAAGTCGGCCTTGATGCTGCGCGACTGGTCGGCAGCGATCAGAAGGTCGCTGGTTTCGCCATGCGTTTCGACGCTGCAGTGGATGCCCAGGCGTTCAAAGCCCATGCGGATGGCGCGCAGGTTGTCGATGTCTTCGCTGCGCAGGTCGGTGACCCGCAGCGACGATCGAGTGACGGCCGCCAAGCCGATGAAGCTGCCGATTTCGATGTGATCGGGACCGATGCGGAAACTGCCGCCACCGAAGCGACGATCGCTGCCGCCCAGGCCGTGGACGGAAAGCAGGTTGCTGCCGACGCCTTCGATCTGAACGCCCAAAAGTTGCAGAAAGCGCACCAGATCCTGCACGTGTGGCTCGCAGGCAGCGTTGCGCAGGATCGTCGTGCCGCGCGCTGCTGCCGCCGCGCACAGCGCATTTTCCGTCCCGGTGACGCTGGGTTCATCCAGGAAGATGTCGGCGCCATGCAGGGCGCTGGCCCGCAGGACGAAGCGTTCGCCCAGGTCGTAGCGCGTGCCCATCTGTTCAAAGGCCAGAAAGTGCGTGTCGACGCGTCGGCGACCGATGACATCGCCTCCCGGCGGCGGCAGGGCGACTTCGCCACAGCGGGCCAGAAGCGGTGCCGCCAACAGGATCGACGCGCGGATGCGTGCGCACAGAACGGGGTCCAGCGAAGCGGCGTGCACGTCTTTGGCATGGATGTGCAGCGTGTTGGGATCCGCGGCATCCCAGGTCGCGCTGGCTCCGACGGAGCGCACCAGATCGACCAGCGTCTCGACATCGCGAATGCGGGGGACGTTGTGCAAGGTCACCGGCTGATCGGTCAAAAGGGCCGCCGCGATGACGGGCAGCGCCGCATTCTTGTTTCCTGACGGACGGATCGCGCCCGAGAGCTGAAACCCGCCTTCCACGATGAACTGAGCCGCCGCCATCTGTGATCTTTTCTTCGCTTTCTGCGTCTGGGCCGTGTGCGGGCCGGGTCTGGGGCCGCGGCGATGCGCTGGCCCAAAATGAACGATGCCAAAATAAACGGTGAAAGAAGAATGCGGGGGACTGCGCCAAGGGTCAAAAAAACCGGGCTTGGCCCAGTCGTCCGGCGGGCCCGCGCTGCCGATTGAATGCGGGGGGTCGGGTCGGGTATAGTCCGCGCGGAATGGCGCTCTTTCTGGTCACTGGGGGCTGCGGGTTTATCGGGTCGAACCTGACCCATTCGCTGGTCCGCCATGGCCACCGCGTGCGCGTGCTGGATGACTTAAGCACCGGGCGCCTGTCCAACCTGGCCGGCCTTTTGGATGCGGGTTCGAAAGCCGTCGAGCTATTGCGCGGCGACATCGGCAACGGGTCACTTCTGGATCGCGCATTGGCTGGGGTCGACTTCGTTCTGCATCACGCCGCCGTGCCATCGGTGCCCTGGTCGGTCGAGCGACCGCTGGACTGCCAGCGCATCAACGTCGACGGCACCTTGCAGGTCCTGGAAGCAGTGCGGCGGGCGGGGCACGTCCAGCGAGTGGTGTTTGCTGCGTCGTGCTCGGCCTATGGCGATCTTTCGCCGGATGACCCCAAGCGCGAGACCGATCCCGTTGCGCCGCAGTCGCCGTATGCCGCGGCCAAGCTGGCCAGCGAACACCTGTGCACGGCGTACCATCGCAGCTATGGCGTGCCGACGGTGGCGCTGCGTTACTTCAACATCTTTGGACCGCGACAAGATCCGGCAACGCTGTATGCCGCGGTGATTCCACGCTTTGTGGCCGCCGCGCTGCACGGGACACCCGCGACGATCTATGGCGACGGCGGGCAGACGCGCGACTTCTGTTTCATCGACAACGTCGTGCAGGCCAACTTGCTGGCTTGCCAGGCGCCCATCGAACAGGTAGGCGGTCAGGTGTTCAACATCGGCTGCGGGCAGTCCACGTAGCTGCTGCAGCTTCTGCGCCTGCTTTCCGACAGCGTGCGTCGACACGATGGACGCCAGCCTCCAGCGCCGCACTTTGAACCAGCGCGGGCCGGCGAAGTGCGCCACTCGCGCGCCGACATCCGCAAAGCGCGCGAGCTTTTGCGGTACGAGCCACAGGTCGACTTGCAGCAGGGGCTGGAACAGACGCTGCTGTGGACACGTCAACAGATCGCAGCGGAAAAAGGGGGAAGCCCATGCGCAGCATGACCGGCTTTGGCAGTGCCAGCCTCGATGGGTCGACGGAAAAAGGCTCGACGGAAAAAGGCTCGACGGAAGGCAGTCGACGCAAGTACGTCATCGAGCTGCGCAGCTTCAACCACCGCTTCATTGAACTAAAGCTGCGCCTGCCTCCGCAGTGGAACGATGCGCTTTTGGAACAGCTGATCGGCCAAGCCCTGCGCAAGCGCATCCATCGCGGCAGCTTGGTGGTCAGCATCCGCGTCGAGTCCGCCGGATCGACGGCATCGCGTCCGGCGGTGCAGGTGCATCGCGGGCTGGCCGCCGCCTATGGCCAAGCGCTGACCGAGATCGCTGACTGCCTGCCGGGTCGATCGGCCGCTGCCATCGACACCGCCAGCTGGGCGACGTTTATTGCGGCGCAGCCTGGCGTGCTTTCGCAGGGCGACGAAGCGGTCGACAGCGAAGGGCGCTTTCGCGAGCTGGAAGCGACGCTGGAACACGCCATCACCGATCTTCTGGCCGCCCGTCAGCGAGAAGGAGCCGCGCTGGCCGGCGATCTGCTGCGGCGCCTGGGGCTGGTGGCTCGTCTGCTGGATGAAGTGGCCGGGCTGGCGGAGGCCGCACCCGACACGCAGCGTCGCAAGCTGAACGAGCGCCTGTCCCGCCTGCTGGACAGCAGCACGCCGATCGACGGACAGCGCTTGGCGCAAGAAGTGGCTCTGCTGGCCGATCGCCTGGATGTCAGCGAAGAGATCACGCGCCTGCGCACGCACTTGGTCGAATTCAAGCGGCTGTGCCAGTCCGACGGTGTCCTGGGGCGACACCTGGAATTTCTAACCCAAGAGATGGGGCGTGAAATCAACACCATCGGGTCGAAGTCTCAGTCGGCAGAGGTGGCGGGCCGGGTGGTCGCCATCAAGGCCGAGCTAGAGCGCTTGCGCGAGCAAATCCAGAATGTCGAGTAGCCGACACCTGCGCTGCATGGGTCAAAACAGGACAGGCACGGTGGTCGCAAAACACGGCAGCAACCAGGAGGGGTGGTGCGCTTAGTCAACATCGGATATGGCAATGCTGTCGTCGCTGAGCGGGTGATTGCGATCATCAGTCCAGACTCTGCTCCGATGAAGCGCTTCAAGGAAGAAGCGCGCAAAGCGGGCCGTTTGATCGACGGGACGCAGGGACGCCGGACGCGATCGATCCTGATCATCGATTCGCACCACGTCGTGCTTTCAGCGCTGGCGACCGAGACCGTTGCCGAACGCCTGGAGCGCGGCGTGCAAGAAGACGGAAACGGGGAAACTTCGGTGGTTGGCTCGGCGAGCGCGGGCGGCTCGCATGGGCGTTCAGCACGAGCCCAGGCAGACTAGCGTGGCAAGAGGAAACACCATGTCGCAGGAACCAGAGCACGTCAGCGCAGATCTCGCGATAAGCAGGACGCAGGATCGGCAAGGGCTGCTCCTGGTGGTCTCGTCTCCGTCGGGGGCTGGCAAGACCACACTGTCGCGGCGCCTGCTGCGCACGCACGATGAGCTGCGCTTTTCCGTTTCGTACACCACGCGGCCGCAGCGTCGCGGTGAACAGAACGGCGTCGATTACCACTTCGTCAGCGACGAAGAATTCGATCGCATGATCGCCGCCGATGCCTTTGCCGAGTGGTGCTGGGTCCACGGTCGACGCTATGGCACGGCCTTGGCCACCGTCGGAGCAGCCCTTTCGGACGGGCAGCAGGTCTTGTTGGATGTTGACTACCAAGGGGCAGCCAAGCTGGCGGCGCGCTTTCCCGTCGAAGCGCGGCTGGTCTTCATCCTGCCCCCATCGTTTGCCGTCTTGGCCGAACGCCTGCGCGGACGCGGCACCGACGCGGCATCCATCGTCGAACAGCGCCTGCAGAAAGCCCGCGAAGAGCTTCGTCAGTATCGTCAGTATCACTATCTGGTGATGAACGGCGACGTCGATCGCGCGTTTGGCGAGCTAGACGCGATCTTCTTGGTGGAACAAGCCCGCGTGCTTCACGCCAGCCTGCCACCGACGGTGCGCGACCTGGCTGCGCAGTGTCGCCTGGAAGTGCGGGCCAGCCTGGCCGAACAGGTCTTGGCATCGGCCGAGCGCGAGGCGTTTCGAACGGACTTACCGACAGCTCGCGCGGTCGACGAGTAGCAGGACCAACAGCACCACCACCAGCACCAGGTACACGCTGGCGATCAGCAGCTTGTAAGCAAGCGATGTACCGGATCGCAGGTTGCTGGCGCTGGCTCCGGCTGCCGTCGACGAAGCGCTTGGCGGAGCCATCACATGGCGGACCGCTGCGCTGCTGCCGCCGGCCCCCGCGCGTGGCACTGGCTGGACCCCTGGCGACGAACGCGACGAAGGCGAAACCACGCTAACCCCCGAGTTGCGTGTCACGGGCGGCAGGCTGATGCGCAGCGCTTTGGGCACCCGCACCACCGGCGCCGTCATCGCCGCCGCAACCGCCGAGGGTAGCTGCAAGGCCGGCAGGTCGGTCGGACGGGTCCACAGGACTTCGTCGGGACGGGCCAGCGCGGCTTCTAACGCTGCCGCAAGCTCGCTGGCGCTGCGATATCGCTGTTCGCGATCGCGGCACATGGCGCGCAGCACCACCGATTCCAAGGCTGGCGATACGTCGGGATTGCGGCTGCGCAGCGGCTCGGGATCCATCGTCATGATCAGCGCCAGCACCGCCAGGTTGGGGTTCGGCGCTTCCGGCGGGATGAACGGCGGTCGTCCGGTCAGAAGCTCATACAGCACGGCGCCGACGCCGTAGATATCCACGCGTTCGTCGATGTCTCCGCCTTGGGCCTGCTCGGGCGCCATATACACCGGCGTGCCCAGCGCCTGTCCCGCGTCGGTGACCGAGTCGCCCTTGAGTCGAGCGACACCAAAGTCGACGACCTTGATGCGTTCAACCGTTGCTTTGCCGTCTTGCACCGTCGCCAGCACGATGTTGTCGGGCTTGATGTCGCGGTGGATGACGCCGACCTTGTGCGCCGCTTCCAGCGCCGACAGCACGGGCAGGCAGACGTCGACTGCTTCGCGCATCGGCAGGCAGCCGCGCTCTTTCAGAATCTTCGACAGCGACGGTCCTTCCAGAAACTCCATCGCCAGATACAGCGATCCGTCGCGTTCGCGCACGAAGTCGTAGATCTGCACGATGTTGGGGTGCGTCAGACGCTCCATCGCGGTGGCTTCGCGCTGGAAGCGCGTCATGCGATCGGCGCGTTCGGCCTTGCCCTCGCCGGCGATCGGCACCAGCACCTTGACGGCGGCCCGCTTGCGGCGATCGTCGACGTGACGCGCGGCAAACACCGCCCCCATACCGCCGCGCCCAATCAGAGAGTCAATGCACCACTGCTTGCCGACGAACTGGAAGACCAGTGGAAGCTGACAGCGCGGGCAGGTCGAATAAGCCGCCGGGTAGTTGGCCGGGCAGGCCAGGCACAGTTTTTCAGGTTCTTTGGCCACGGCGCCCAGACATGCTGTCGATAGAAAAAGCGGCCAAAGTCACGCTGCAGAGACCACCTGGCAGCCTGCACCCATACGGCCTATGGCTTGCGACCTGTCCTGCCATTGAGAGCCCCTATTCTAAACGCTTTGCCTCGCGCGCGGGGGATCATCGGCGGACGCTCGGGGACACGGCTTTGCGGCGATTGGCTGCGTGTGGAATCACCCTTGACCGGCGCGTCGAGTGCGAGCAAGTTCTTCGGGAACCTATCCACACAGGTGATCATCATGTCTGATCTGGCGCGTGACTCTGCATTCCGTCGAAACAACGACTCCAAGAACGATTCCGAAGATGATCGTGAGCTGTCGGCCAAGGGCCGCAGCGATGACGACACCCGCGATGTGATCGCCGATCACGTCGTGCTGCGCGGCGGGGATGCCGGCACCAAGGGCACGGGATCGTCGGGCTGATGGCTGATCAGCCCCCGCTTCCCGACGCGGAAGGGACCGTCCAAGCGGCAGGAGACCCGGTGCTGCAGTCGCTGTCACGTCCGCCATTGCAGAGTGAGTGGCGGCTGGGCACGGGCCTTCGGTATCACCTGCTGGAATGGCAGCCACGGCGGTCGCAGGCTTCCACGCAGGATGTTCCGACCGTCCTTTTGCTGCACGGCTTCTTGGATTCCTGCTGGACCTGGCAGGTGCTCTTAGAGACCGGGCTTCTCGACGGGTTTCGCGTGTTGGCGCCCGATCTGCGGGGGCATGGCGACAGCGATCGCATTGGGGTCGGCGGGTACTACCACTTCATGGACTACCTGGCCGACCTGCAGGATCTGATCACGCAGATCGGCTGTCCGACCCTTTCTATCGTCGGGCATTCCATGGGGGGCACCGTGGCTTCGTACTACGCCGGGGCCTATCCCGAGCGAGTGCGGCGCCTGGTGACCCTGGACAGCCTGATCCTGCCACCGTCGGGAACTTCGCTGGACAACATCCCCGATCGCGTGCGCAGCTGGCTGTCCGCTTGGGAACGCGTGCGCAATAAAGCGCAGCGACCGCTGGCGAATCTCGACGATGCAGCGCGGCGCCTGCGGCTTCATGACGCGCGTCTGACCGCCGATTTGGCGCACTTCTTGGCCGAACGTGGCACGCGTGTGCTTCCCGACGGAAGTCGGCAGTTCAAGCACGATCCACTGCACATGACCCCCGGCCCGTATCCGTTCATGGTCGAAGTGGCGGCCGGATTCTGGCGTCGCATCACCTGCCCGACGCTGCATGTTGTTGCCGATCAGAGCGAGTTCCCCAGCAGCGAAGCGCAACAGAACGAATACGCGCGCCACTTTCGCGATGCGCGGATCGTGCGCGTGCCGCAGACCGGTCACATGCTGCATCGCCATCAGCCGACCGCGATCGCCACGCTGGTTCGCGACTTCATCGATGGCACCGACGCATTCTCGGACGCCAAGCAGACCTAGCGAGGGCTCTGCCGCGTCGCGGTCCAGCCGTTTCGCCAGCCGTTTCGCCAATCGTTTCGCCGGTTGCGATCTCGGTCCGTTGTTCGGTCGCAAGACGTTTACGTTGCAGCGGCGAAAAGGACCGGAACCCATTTGCGGTCGCATTTGATATGTTCCGCCCTTCGAACGCGCCCAATGACCGACCGCGTCTTGGCTTGTCGCCGCGGTCCTGGGCCAAAACCACAGACGGGAGACTCGCCATGCAGAGAGCACTTCTTCGCACCTCGCTTTCCGCCCTTTTGGCTTCGCTGACGCTGTTTGCGGCGTCCGGCGCGCAGGCCCAGGTCGCAACCTGCGGCACGCCCGCGGCCGAGCTTCGCAAGACCTGGTCCAAGAGCGACAGCTTCGGTGATGACGACTTCGGGGCCGCCTATGCAGTTAGCGCGACCGTCGCTGGCAAGCGCGATGGCTTGGAAGTCGCCGGCGATCTGTCGGCCGATGCCATGCTGTTTGGCGACACCAAGAACATCGTCAAGGCCGATGCCAGCGCCAAGGCCGCCGTGCTGGGCGCTTCGGTCAGCGAAAACGTCGATGTGTTTGTGCTGGGCAAGAACATCTTCCACCACAGCCGATCGACGGGAACCTCGTCGGGATCGGGCGTGAAGCTGAACTTCGCGAAGAGCTGGGATGTGTCGTTCTTTTCCGCCAGCAAGCGCTTCTGGGTCGGTCCGATTCCCGTCAAGGTCAAGGCCAACGCGGCGGGCTCGGCCGGCATCAACTTCGACAGCGATCTGGGCATCCTGGCGGCCGATGCGACGCTTAGGCCAAGCGCCAAGGCCTATGTCACAGCGACGGCGGGCGTCGATGCCTGGGTCGCCGAAGCGGGCGTCGAGGGTCGCTTGACCTTGATCGATGCCAGCGTGCCGACGGTTGGATCCGTGCACCTGACGACCGCACCGGGCGTGCAGTACAAGCTGGACAGCGACCTGGCCCTGAACTACCTGTCCGGTCGCCTGAACGTCTTCGCCAAGGCGCTGGGCAAGAAGTACGAACGCAAGATCGCCGACTGGGGCGGCTCGACGCGAAACATCGCCCTGGGCCACGATTCCGGCTGCATCAAGTTCCTGTAGACCGTGCGCACCCGCGGCATCTTCGTGGTCGCGGTCCTCGCGACCGTGCTGTCTGTTGGGCTGTGGGTGCTGCGCCATGGCCTGCCTTCTTCCTCGCCAAACAGCCCGCCCCAAGCCGCTTCTTCGACTGCATCCGTTCCTTCTGCTGCCCCGACTGCAACCTCTGGATCGCCCGCTTTGCGCTGGGACGTCGGCGGTCAGCGCAGCTATGCCCTGCACAGCGAACAGACGCTGCACTTCATCGCCCATCCCGCGCCCAGCGATCGAGCCGATCCAGCCGGACCATCCCGAGATCGCTATCAGATCCGCATCGACGGTACATGGCAGGTGGCCGTGCTGCGCGTCGATGCTTTTTTCGTCTTGCTGGAAGTGCGGCTTGGTGATCCGCGCGTCGTGCTTGGCGGCGGCGCGGATGCAGCGGCTGGGGCGACCCCAGATGAACAGGAACAGGCACAGCGGCTGCAAGGTCTGCTTTCGACGCCGTTTTTCATCCAGCAGAGCTTGACCGGTCAGCTACGCGCGGTCCGCTTGCCGCGTGGACGTGGACACACGCCGCTTTCGCGCGGCATCGTCAAGGCCCTGGTGGCCAGCCTGCAGTACGTGCGATCCAGCGACGGAGGAACGGCAGGCCCGGCCGCCCTCACCTGGACCACTCAAGAGCTGGACGCCACCGGTGAATACGAAGCGCGCTATGCCTTGCGTCCGGATCGGCGGGCCTGTGAAAAGGGGCGAGTCCGCTACACGCAGGTGGCGGCGGCGCAGGGCCTGCTTCCGGTGGCCAGCTTGGGTCAGGTCCGCGGAGCCCTGCGCGTGCAGTTCGATCTGGATCCTGAAGCGGACGAAGGGGGGCGCGTCCGTGGCTTGTCGGGAAGCGATTCGCTGGATGTCGATCCGGGGCCCGGCATGCCTCGCGTGTCTTCGCGCAGCACGTTTTCGCTGCGCTGGCTGCAGACGACGCAGATCGCAGATGCCGCGGCGCGCGCACAGCAAGCCATGGGCGAAGATCTGGAAGTGCTGGCCATGGGCCAGGCCGACATCGATCCCGACAGCGAACGGCGCAGCGACCAGCAGACCGTAAACGGAGCAGGTTATGGCGATCTGTTGACGCAGCTAAATGCGCTGGCCCGCGTCGACGATGGGGCGCGGCGGGCCGAGCTATTGTCGCGCTTCGCGGCGCTGGTACGTCTGGATCCAACGGCAGCACAAAAGGCGCGACAGACCATCCTTTCGGGGGCCGAGCCACCGACGACGCGAACCCTGCTTGGGGCGCTGGGCGCAGCGGGCAGTGGGGCTGCGCAGTCGACCTTGGTGGCGCTGGCTGAAGCCGATGCTCTTTCGTCCGATGTGCGCAGCAATGCCGTCGCCATGCTGGGCTTGGGCGATCACCCCACCGATGCGACCGCGGTGGCGCTGAGCAAGCTGGCCCGCGATCGCGATCCCGATGTGCGCGGGACGGCCGCGCTGGCGCTGGGCAATGCATCGCTGGCGCAGCGCAAGGAAGGCCACATCGGTGAAGCGGAACAAGCGGTCGACGAGCTTCTGGCCAAGCTGCAGGCCGCGACGACGCAGGAAGAACAGCTTCTGTACATCCAGGCACTGGGCAATGCCGGCGATGCGCGAGCCTTGCCCGCTTTGCAGACAGCGCTTTCAGCGGGCGATGTCGAGCTACGATCGGCGGCCGTGACCGCGCTGCGCTTCATCGCGGACGATCGCGTCGATGCGCTGATCGCCGCGACTCTTCTGCGCGATCCGGCCGAGCGCGTGCGGCGAAGCGCCGTGTTCGCTGCCAGCTTTCGTTCGCTGCTGATCGTTTTGGGTCCGCTGCGACAAGCTGCGCAGTCCGATGCCGATGCCGGCGTGCGCTTGGATATCGTCGGAGTCCTGGGCCGATCGCTGGCCACGCCGGGCGTCTTGGATGTGCTGTCGGCGCTGGCTGCGAACGATCCGGCGCCCGATGTCCGACGGGCAGCAGCGGCCTTGCTGACGCCGCGGGCTCCGGCGCGATAGTTGTGCGCCGGCTCGCTCTGCGCGGCGATACACTCGGCTTATGAGTCACTCTGGCCCGGGCAGCGACCCCGTTAGTTCCAGCGAAATCGTCGATGTTGTCTTGCTGCACAGCGAAGAACACGACGGGGGGCGATACCTGCGGTGGCGTCGCGTCCACCTGCAGAACCTGCGCGCCGATGGCACGCGATCCGCGCAGTACATCTGTGAATTCAGCGATCGTCCACGCCACGGCACCGATGCGGTCGCCGTGGTGCTGTGGCGTCGATCGCTGCACGGGCAGAGCCAAGGCCAGATCGAAGTTCTGCTGCGCCGCGGTCTGCGTCCGACGCTGCGCTTTGGTCGACCGAGCGCAGGCTTGGCGCAGCCGGATGCCGCCCCGTACCTGCACCTGACCGAAGTCGTCGCCGGCATCTTGGAAGACGGTGACGTGGGCGAAGCGGGCATACTGCGTCGCGCATCGCTGGAGGCCTGGGAAGAAGCCGGGCTGCGCGTCGACCCGTCGCAGATCCGCTTGCTGGGGCGCGTGTTCCTGTCACCGGGGATGTCGCCAGAGTGCTGCTATCTGGCCAGCGCCGAAGTGCCGCACGTCGATGCCGCCGTGCCCGAGGGCGATGGATCACCGATGGAAGAAGGCAGCCGTCAGCGCTTTGTGCCGCTGGCGGAAGCCATCGCGCAGTGCGATCGCGGCGAGATCGAAGACGCCAAGACCGAAGTTTTGCTGCGACGCTTGGCCGCTCAGCTTACCGCCCGCCCCCCGACGACGTAACGACCGCAGCACTCGCTACACGATCCAGCGCCGATCCTGCGCGATCAATCGTCAGCCCTGTGCGATCAATCGCGTGGTCTTCGCGATCGATCACTGAGCCGACACGGTCGCGCATCGGGTCTGTGCGAACAATTGCCGGGCCTGCGCGATCGAACACTGAGCCGACACGGTCGCGCGTCGGGCCTGCGCGATCAAGCGAGTGGTCTGCACGTTCAAGCGCGTGGATTGTTGAGGTTAGTGCTTGGCCTGTGCCAGCAGCGACTTGCCGTCGGGCGGGCGCAGGAAGTGGACGGGGTTGCCGTTGGCGTCGGTCAGCGTGACTTTCAGCTCGCGGCCTTCGGGCAGGTCGACCCAGAACGTCGTCTCTTTGCGGTTGCTGCGCAGGCCCTTGGGCGGCTGTCCATCGATCAGGACCTTCAGGCTGGGGCGCGGTACGACGAACGTCGCTCCGGTCAGGGTCTGGCTGGCGCGCAGCGTCGCACTGCCGTCTGGCTGCAAGCGCACATCGACGTTGGCCATGGCGCGGAAGTGATCGCCCAGCTGGCTCAAGGTTGGGACCCACAGCGATCCGCGATCGACGCGCAGCGAAAGATCGGTGAACAGCTGCTGCAAGCGCGGGTTCAGGACGATCTCGCCGGGGCGCTTGCCGGGCAGCATCAGGTTGCGTCCACGCAGCGGACTGGCCGGCGGGTGAAAGGCTTCCAGGTAGGTGTGCGCGATGTGCAGGCCGCGTTCACGTTCCAGCTGATCAATCGCGCGCTTGTTGTACGTCTGAAAGAAGCGATTTCCGTCGACGTACATCATCATCGTGCTGAACAGCCACAGGCTGCCTGGCGTGCCCGCTGCCAAGCGACCGGCCGGCCACAGCACCGGGGCGTAGCGATCGATGCGACGCGGCGAAAGCAAGTTCAGCGCGCCGGCCTGCACGTCCATCCCCGACCACGCGTAGCTGTAGCCGAACTTGTGCAGCAGATCGACGATGCCGAACGGCCCGTTTTGATAGCCCTGATTCACCAGCGCTTCGCAGTTGGTGTACGGCTGGTGATCGATCCACGTGCGAGCGTGAAAGCGCTGAAACACCTCAAGCGCGCTGGTGGTGCGATCGCGATCGTCGCGCAAGGGCGTTGCCGAGTGCGGGGAAAGCTCCCAGCCGCTCTTGGTCATGCGCTCGGCTAGCTCGACGACCTCTGGATCGTCCAGCTGCGGTCGCCCGCCTCCGGTCGAGTCCACCTGCGGCCGACCGTAGCGACTGCGAAAAGTCTGAATGCTGCGCGACGCGCGTCCGGGACCGCCCGCGCTAAGCGGTGTCGTTTCATTCTTCAAAAGCGGCGGCGGGGCGGGTTCACCACTTGACGCCCATAGCGCCTTGGTGATGTTCAGCTTGGCCCCCAGCAGGCCGCCTTTGCCCCACTGTGGCGACGACATGTTCGACGTGCCGCCGACCAGGGCGCGCAGTGTCACGGCCGCGGTCTGATCCGCGTGATCGGTGATGACAAAGGCCGCTTGTCGACCTTCGGGATAGCGCGCTTTGAACAGCGGAATCGCCGCGCCACTGTGCAAGGCCAGGGATGCGCGCAGCGGTTCTTCATCGGGCCCAAGCATCTGACGCACCGGCAGCGACTGCCGATGGTTCGGCGCCCGCCAGTTGTCGGTGCAGGCCGTGAAGCGAGAAAACGGTCGCGCTTCCGTCGAAAACAAGTCCAAGCGAGCAAGCAGGCGCGGTCCTTCGCGCAGCGCGCGCAGACCATCCAGATCGTCTTCGACGATCAGGGTCCAGGCGGTCAGCGGCTCCTTCTTGCCGCGCTTTCCGCCGGCATCGCGACTGCTTAGATCGGGACCCGAGTATGGGTAGATCGTCAGCCACTTGGGATCGAGCTGCGAAAACGCCGCGCTGCGCCCCAGCGACTTGGTCGAAAGATCGCGGGCCGTGATCTTGGCGTTGCTCTCGGGCAGCTCAAGCTCGACGGTCAAAAGACCGATCCACAGCGGGGCACTGCTGCGCGCTTCCGCCTGCATGGCGTAGTGGCCATCGGCTGTCTGTTGCCAGCGCAGCTTGACCTGCAGACCGCCGGTTCCGGGTGCCACTTCGCTGACCAGGCCATCGCCTTCGCGCCGCCAGCTGGTGGCCGGAAACACGCGAGTTGCCGGCATCGCGCTGGGTGCATCGGCACCGGCATCGGCTGCTACGCGAACCCGAATTAGCATCGGTAGCTCGGTCCCGCTGGCGTCGCTGACCGTGACCGCCTCGCCTTGCTGGCGGACTTCGGCCGCGGCTATGCTTGGACTTGCCAATCCAGCAGCCAGCGAAAGCAGCAGCGCCTGCGAGCCCAACGCCCACAGCGCTGCGCGCTTTCCCGTTCCCCACATCCACGACGCATCTGCGCCGTCAAAGATCCTCAGCAGCCCCACGCTGTCATGCCCCCCTCTGGGGTCGCCCCACCCACGAGGCAATGAAGTCAGATTATAGACGAATTGGCCGCAGTCCTCGTAAAGTTCCAGCGACTTCCGCGATCCACACGCACAGCCAGGCCAGGCTGCTCACATCATGTCGACGATCCCACAGCAGCAGGTCCGCCTTTTCCAGTCATGGCCAGTCATGGCAGGAGATGTAAGTCGTGCCTGAAACGGACGAACAGAAGCCTGCCCAGACCGCGGGCTCGACGGGCGGTTCAGCGTCGGTGGGCCGGTCTGGTTCGCGGCTTGCGCTGTCGGGGCTGTCGATCCGCAGCAAGATCCTTTTGGGCTTTGTGCTGGTGCTGCTGTCGTCGGGAGGAGCGACGCTGTACGGCGCCTGGGCCGTGCGCACACTGGGGCAGCAGCTTCGCTTGGTGGCGCTGGGCTATTCCGCGCTGCGGCTGCAGCTGCAAGATCAGCAGACGCTGCAAGCCAACCTGCAGCGTCGAGTCGCCGAGCCCGATAGCAGTCCGCGATCGCTGGCAGCGGTGACCGCGGATCGCAAGCGGCGGCGGATTCGCCTGCAGGGCGCGCGTCAGCACGTGCAGGATCTGCGACGTACGCTGCCGCAGCGCGACGCGTCGTTTCTGGCCGGTGTCGATGACGAACTGGCCCAGCTGGAACAGATCTATGTTGCGACCGACAGCCTGGAACCAGGCACGCCGGCCGTGCGCGACATGGAAGATCACGCCACGCAGCTTCTGGAACACCTGTCGAGCACGCTGACCAACAAAGTGGTCGAAGTGGTCAGCGTCGGGGAACGTCACGAAAAACGAGCGGTCTGGGTGACCATCGTCTTGGCGGTGTCGGCGGCGATCATCGGCTTTCTGGTCTTGCTGCTGGTGCAGACGACGCTGCGTCCGCTGCGGCGCTTGGCGGACAGCGCCAAGGAAGTGGCGCGCGGCAACTATCAGATCTGGCAGATCTGGCCAAGCTGGCAGGCCGGCCACGCTGCGCCGACGGCACTGGCGAAAGCCCGTTCGAAAGGGGAACAGCCCGCCGGGGAAGATCCCGCCGAGCCGGCGCTCGATGAAGTGGGTCAGCTGGCTCGCGAGTTTCGCGTGATGGCGGCGGCCTTGGCCGAACGCGAGCAGCGCCTGCGGCGATCGGAACAGCTGGCTGCCGTCGGAAAGATGGCGGCGCAGATCACGCATGAAGTGCGCAATCCGCTGACGGCGATTGGCCTGAATGCAGAGCTGCTGGCCGACGAATATTCCGAACGCGATGTCGAAGCGCAGAAGCTGGCGCAGGCCATCGTCAAAGAAGTCGATCGCCTGACGCAGATCACCGAACAGTACCTGCGCTTTGCTCGCTTGCCGGCGCCGCGCTTGGAACGCATGGATCTGAATGATCTGCTGCGCAGCCTGCTGCAGTTTGCCGGCGAAGATCTGCGATCACGCGGGGTGGCTGTGGCTCTGGAGCTCGATGAGAGCGTGCCCGCAGTGCAGGCCGATGAAGGGCAGATTCGACAAGCGGTGCTGAACCTGATCCGCAACGCCAGCGAAGCGATGCAGCAGGCCGCCAGCAGCGACAACGCAAGCGACAACGACAGCGACAGCGCCAGCGCAAGCGACAACGACGGCGCCAACGCCAACGATAACGATCGCGACAACGCCAACGAAGACGATCGATCGGACCGTGCAGACGCACCGACCGCGCAGCCTTGCCTGACCGTGCGCACGCGCAGCGTGGCTGCAGGCGGATTGGGCCCTGCAGGGCGCATGGTGTGCATCGACATCGTCGACACCGGCCCCGGGATCTCAAGCGAACACCAGCAGCAGATCTTTGAGCCCTTCTTTACGACGAAGCGGGGCGGCACCGGCCTGGGCTTGGCGCTGGCGCTAGAGATCGTCACCCGACACGGCGGTCAGCTGCGCGTCGAAAGTCCGGTCTGGCCGGAAAAGGCAGGGCGACGCGCCCATGGCACGCGCTTTTCCGTCGAGCTGCCAGTGGACGAGGTTTCCCGCTAAGCTGCGCCGCATGCGTACGCTTGTCCTTTCCGATATCGGCCAGCTTCTGACGATGGACGGGCCAGATGCCGTCCTGGCCAGCCAGGGGGCGACGCCTGCCGCGGCCAGCGCTGCCGCCGAGCGCACCTTGGGTGTGGTGAGCGATGCTTGCGTTATCCTGTGCGACGGCACCGTCCGCTATGCCGGACCGCGCAGCGAGGCTCCGGCGCTGCATTCCCTGCCAGCCCCCGTGCAACAGCAGAGCGCGGGCGGTCGCTTGGTGACGCCCGCCTTCGTCGACCCGCACACGCACCTGATCTGGGCGGGGGATCGCAGCGAAGAGTTTGATCTGCGCAACCGCGGCGCGACCTATCAAGAAATCCAGGCGCGTGGTGGCGGCATCCTGTCGACGGTGCGCGCCACCGCGCAGGCCAGCGATGAAGCCTTGCAGGGCAGCCTGCAGCAGCGGCTGCGACACGCGCTGCGCATGGGCGTCACTACCTGCGAGATCAAGACCGGCTATGGCCTGTTTCCCGATGCAGAGCTGCGCCTTTTGCGCGTGATTCGACAGGTCATGCAGACCGCGGATGTCGCGATCGCTCCCACGTTCCTGTGTCATGTGCCGCCGCCGGAACTGGGCCCGCCAGCGTCGCAGGAACGACAGCGCTTCGTGCGCGAGTTGTGCGCAGCGGTGCCCAAAGCGCAGGCGCTGGGAGCGACATCAATCGATGTGTACTGCGATGCCGGCGCGTTCACGTACAGCGAAGCCAGCGAGCTTCTGCAGACCGGTCAGCGCTGCGGCTTGCACCTGCGCTGTCACGCCGAGCAGTTCACGTACACGGGCATCGCCGAGCATGCGGCTCGTCTGGGGGCGCGATCCGTCGAACACCTGGAGGAGATCGACGACAACGGCATCGCGGCTTTGGCGCAAGCTGGGGTGGTTGCGCACCTTCTGCCCGGCGCCGTCGTTACGCTGCGCCTGCGCTGGCCCGACGCCCGCAAGCTGATCCTCGCCGGCGTTCGTTTGGCCTTGGGCAGTGACTGCAATCCCGGTAGCTCGTACACGCAAAGCCTGCCGCTGATGATGTCCTTGGCCTGTACACAGCTGGGTCTGTCGTCGGCAGAGGCTTGGCTTTCAGCGACGCGCCATGCAGCCATTTCCCTGGACCTGACCGACGCGGGAACGCTGCGGCCCGGCGCACGCGGCGACCTGATCGCATGGGATGCCGACAGCTATCGCGAGGTCTGTCAGCGCTTGGGCGATCCGCTGGCCTCCCGCGTTTATCGGCAAGGCGTGCTTGTGCGCTAGCTGGATGGAATCACAGGCGGATCGGGGACACCGTGTCTGTCGCTGTTCGTCGCCTGCGCACGGCGGTTGAAAGGGACCGCGTCTCTCGATACTCTAGTAGCTACCAGTCTCTCAAGGTTCAAGGAGGCCCCATGCGGTCTTTGTTTGGCAACCGCCCTGCTGCTCTCAGCCTGTTCAGCGGACTTTCTCTGCTGGCTGGCGTGGCATCCGCCGAGGAGCCCATCGCTGCTGCAGAGGACAGCGCCGCCCCCACCGTCGTCACCCAGTCGACGACCACGGTGACGACGACCACCAGCGCGCCGCCTGCCGTCGCGCCGTCTCTGCCGCCGCCGCCGACCGTTTCTGCGACGGTGGCTCCGGCCCCGATGCAGATGCCGATGCAGATGGCCGCTCCGCCGGTCTCCGTGGCACCGCCTGTGCCCATGGTCCCGTACCCGGCCGCGCCGCCGCCAGGCATGGGCATGGTGCCCGGCCCGGTTTATTACAACGGTCCCGTCTGGATCATCCCGGCTCCGCCGGCTGGTGGACAGCCGATGTATGCGCCGCCGGCCTATGCGCCGCCGGCTTACGCACCGCCGATGTATGCGCCGCCGGTCTATGCGCCGCCCGCCCCGCGGGTGTTCGTGCAGCCGCCGCCCCCGCAGACGCGCGTTCTGCTTCCGCGACCGATGCGAACGGCGCGTCCGCTGCCTCCGCCGCGTGGTCCGTCGGTTGCGATCGGCCTGCGAGCATCCATGCTGGGCGTCAGCAGCCAGCAGGTGTTCGGTCAGGACGTGAACATGTGGGGCGCCGGTCTGATGGTGCGCTTCCGCAGCCAGGGCCGCTTCGGGTTCGAGCTGGGTCTTGACGCCATGCGCGCCGAGATCGGCAAGGGCGCCTTCACGCGCACCTCGTACCCGTTTACCGTGTCGCCGATGTTCTATCTGTTCCAGAACCGCCCGGACACCCACTTCAACATCTACGCCGTGGCTGGATTTGGCTTGATGGCCGACGACATCGGGCTGTACCAGGGCACGCCGCAGCAGCTTAGCCAGCAGTTCTGGGAGCTGATCGGCCAAGCCGGTGGCGGTGTTGAGCTGCGCTTCAAGCGACTGGCGCTGTTCGGCGATATCCGCGCCGTCGGCATGATGCTGGACGACAGCAGCCCGGCCGGCCTGTACTACCAGAACGTCGACGGAGGCCCGATTCCCGCCAGCAGCAGCGGGTACAAGGTCAACCTCGGCGCTCTGCTGTGGTTCTAGTCCCGCGCAGGCGGCGACCCGTCGCGCCGCTTCCTTCCCTGCCCGATCTTTTGACTTCCCCCGCCAACTGAATACACATGGGGACGTGCCGCAAGCCGTCCCTGAGCCTTGTGCCCTTGCTGACGACGTCCCGCCTTCTGCACGAAGGCGCGTCGATCTGCGCACGCGCGGGGCCCATCACGATCTGCGCATCCTGTTCGACAGCCTGAACGCCCGCTATTTCCGAGGGCAGATTGGGGCTGGCATCACGTGGGGGCGCCGCCTTCGATCGGGACTGCCGCGGCCTCATCGCAGCGTCAAGATGGGCTCGTACGCCGTCGAAGATCGCCTGATCCGCATCCACCCGCTGCTCGATCGCCCCTTCGTGCCGCGCTACTACGTCGAATGGATCATCTATCACGAGATGCTGCACGAACGGCATCCCATCCCGCTGCGCGCCGGCCGTCGCTGCTTTCATCCGCCGGCCTTTCTGGCCGAAGAACAGCTGTTCGAAGACGTCGATCGCGCGTCGCGCTGGGAACGGCAGAACGCCCACCGCTTGCTGCGTTTCTAAGACTGCGTGCTGTCTCCGAGGCGAGGTGCTTGTTCGCCGAGAGGCGCTCTGATACCGTGCTTGGGAAGATCTGCTTTGGAGCACCCCATGACGCAGCTGCGCAGTTGGCTTGTTGGTGTCGCCGTTTCGCTGTCCTTGGCGACGGTTCACTGTTCCAACGAAACCCGAATCACCGAGCTTGAGCCGCCGCAAGGCACGTACATGGGCGGCGAAGAGATCCTTATCAAAGGCCGCAACCTGCCGGTGGGCCGTGGCGGCGCATCCGTGCGCTTCGGTCAGAAGGTCGCCACCAACGTGGTGATGGAAAACAGCGGCGCGATCAAGGTCACCTCGCCGGCTGGCGACAAGAACACCGAAGTCGATGTCATCGTGACGTTC
>JAYRFD010000991.1:0-2438 GCA_041908565.1 Polyangia bacterium
ACCGGCCGCGGTGCCGGTCAGATCGGCGGGCGGCAGCGCGGTCTGCTGCAGAAGTGGCTGCAGCGCTGGATACAGCGTCGGGTCGATGGCAAGCGAGCGGGCCGCCGCGCGGGCCAAGGCGCGATACAAAGCCGGAGCCCCCGGCTGAATCAGCGACCAGTTGCCGCCATAGCTGTCGATGCGGTTGGGCTGAAAGTACGGCGCGACCACAGCCGAGATCACCGCCGGCCCGATCGACAAGTCGCCACGCAAGGCCAGCGTCGGCAGGCGCAGGACTTCGGTCTCGGTCAGGAACTGATCGCGCAGATCCAGCGGGTTTACGACATCGTTGGGCGCGAACAGCTCGCCGCGGCCCCAGGCGATGCGCTGCTGCCCGATCCGCAGATCAAAGCGACGCACAAAGAAGCCGACATAGGCCTCGCGCAGCGTCGCTTCAAAGGCCGACCGCACGTCGCCGTTGACCAGGTTGAATGAATCTGGCGGGCGCGCATCCTGTTCAAACAGTCCCGCGCTCAACAGCCCAGACAGGACGCCTTCAAACCACTTGCCCCGTGCATAGCGGGCGCGCAGAAAAAGCTGCGCCTGCCCCAGCAGGCGATCGTGCGGAACAGCGTACGGATCGCTGGCATCGGCGCCAGTGCTCTGCAGCCCAATCGACAGGCGAGCCCGCGTCCAGCCGGTCAGCTGAAAGCGATCGGGCGCTGCTGGAGCCGCAACATCCACGCGCGGTGGCGGCGGTGCGCTGTCTTCGATGACTTCAACGATCTCATCGCCCGGCTTGTCGGTGCGACCGGAATCGGTCTGCAGCGGAGCGGGGGGCGGCTCGGGTAGCTCAAGCGGCGCGGGCGCGGGCTCGACATCGCTGCCTGGGTTGGCTGGATCCGCGACGGCTGGGTTGCGACTTGGTTCGGAACCTTTTTCACTCCCCCTGCCTGCGGTCGCGACGGCTTCCTTCTTGGCTTTGGATCGAGATGCCGACTGCGCGCTGCGCGATGAGTCAGCCGCGGTCCCTTTCGATCGGCGATGGCGCGCGCTTCGCCCGGTCGCTTCTGCGCACTGCAGGCACAGAAGCGCGATCAGGATCACGCGAGCAAAGGCCGACCCGCCCATCAGTTCTTCTCAAGGCTGCGAACGGTGAACTCGTCGTCGGGGATGTCGCTCTTGGGCTGGATGCTATCCAGCAGAAGCTCGGTCGTGCGCCCGGCGGAGTGATCGGTCATGCGTGATCGAGTCAGAAACCAGCGACCCTCGATGCGACGAAGCTCCAGCGTGACCAGCGTCTTCAGCAGCACGCCGGCGCGGTTGTACATCAAGGTCTTCAGCGGCACGAAGTTGTCGCTGCGCACCCAGATCTCTAAGCGGGCATAGGGCGAGTCCGTGCGCTTGGGCGTAATTTCCAGACGGAAACAAGGGAACTTGCCCAGATCCTCCTGCCCTTTGAGGACCGCCGTTCCTTCGCGCAAATCGCGACGATCCAGATCGGCGTAGGTGAAGTCGGTGCCCATAAACGCACTGCCGCGCGTGTTGCCGGCGATGCGCCGCGCCTTGCCCAGCTCTGGCAAGAACAGGTGACGGTCGTCGTCGTCATCGGCCTTCTGGATCTGCAGAAAGCCAACACCGGCCAGATCGGCCGGGGCGCTGAAGCGCACCAAGCTCTTGGTCAAGGGCGGAGCGTATCGACGCGAGCGAGCGGAAAACACCAGCTCGCGCTGGCTGCCGCGCTCGTCTTTGATGATGGCCCGCGCGCGGACCTCTGCTTCGCCCAGCCCCCAGGCATCGGTGTCCAGCATCTTGCGGACGATGTCGGACGGTGCCGTGCTGTCGGCACGCGACACAGCAAGCGGTCCGCAAAACCCCAGCGCCATGATCAGGAAATAGCGGCGACTAAACGTCATTGGTCTCCCCCAAGCGGCTTGCTGTACAGCCCGTACCAGTGCTCTGCGGTGGCCACTTCGGCGAACACGCGGCGACTGGTGTTGTCTTCGCGCATCGTCGCTGCGCACCACACGTCATAGGTGTCCAGACTGCGTTCGAAGCCCGTGAACAGCAGCGCTTCCTTGATGCCTTTGCGGCGATGCGCCGGATGCACACCCAGCGTCTTGCCGATGCAGCCGCGCTGCGGCAGTCGCGCCAGAAGCGGAGCGTGCGTCCCGTAGTCGATGTCACTGGCGTCGATGCGATCGGCCCCGCGCCCCTGCACCATCAGCGGTCCGTAGTGCGGATACGAAAGTCCCAGCGCAGCCAAAGAGCCATCGGGCGCAAACACCAGCACGCTGCTGCGCTGGCAGATCTTGTGCTGGATGGCTGGCTGCAGAAGCGCCGCAAACGCCGAATAGTTGCTGCGGCTGTAGCCGAAGTTCTGCGAGAAGATCGAATCGACCATGTCGTGCAGCGTCGGCAGGTTCTGCAGCCAGCTGTCGACGCTGGGGCACTCGAAG
>JAYRFD010000992.1:0-2751 GCA_041908565.1 Polyangia bacterium
CAGTCGCAGCCGCGCGTACTCGAAGTGGGCGTCTTCCGACAGCGTCGGCAGCCCGGCCGCCGCGCAGCTAGCCCACAGCTGAAAGCGATCGACAACGGCAAACTCGTTGCTTTCGGGCCGGGCAGCTGGCGCCTTGGCCAGCCCCTGAGCGGACGCTGTGCCGCAGGCCAGAACGACGCTGAATGCGAGCAGTGCAGATCGCTTGAAGCCTTTACGATGGCAAGGGGGGGAGGCTCCTCTGGCTTCGCAGAAGAAGGGGGACCAGGAAGGGGCCCCAGTACATGATCGTTTGTGACGCATCGGTGGGCCCCAGTATCGCAGAGGCAGCTGGGCGCCGGGCGGTCCCGTTCGCATCCGCGCACCGCGAGCCGGCGCAGGCCGTCATCCGGCAGGCGGTGATGGCCACCGGTCGCGTGGGCGCATCCCGCGCAGCCGCGATCAGGCGTCCGGGCTGTCTTCGGTAAGCACGGGCAGGTGAAGGGTGCCGCCTTCGCGACGGGGCCGGGCGGCCGGGCGGGGACGAATGGAAGGCGCGCGCTCGGCCCAGGCCTGCCCAACTTCCAGATCCAGCAGGTGGCTGGGCCGCACGTTGCGCAGCGCGTTGAGCAGCGAGGATCGGACGTCCGGAATGGTCGCTTCCAACCCATCCAGCAGGGCCGCGACCTCGCGTCGCTTCAGGCCATCCTGCGAGCCGCACAGGTTGCACGGCAGGATCGGGTAGCCGGCCTGCGCCGCGTGCTCGGCGATGTCGCGCTCTCCGCACTCGATCAGCGGGCGGATTACATCGAAGCGCCCGTCGTCGGTGCGGTAGCGCGCGGGCATCGCCTGCAGCTTGCCGGCGTACAGCATGTTCAGAAGCAGCGTCTGCAGCGTGTCGTCGCGGTGATGGCCCAGCGCGATCTTGTTGCAGCCCAGGCGTTCTGCCGCGCTGTACAGGATGCCGCGACGCAGGCGAGAGCACGGCGCGCAGTACGTGCCCCCGTCCGCCGTTAGCTCTTTCACGATCGAGTAGGTGTCTTCGTGCAGGATCTCGAAGCGGGCCCCGCTTCCCGCCAGCCAGTCGGCAAGCGGCGTCCCGTTGTAGCCCGGCTGCCCTTGGTCCAGGTGGACGGCCGTTAGCTCGAAGCGGATCGGCGCCCGCGCCTGCGCCTGCAGCAGCAGGTCCAGCATGGTGTAGCTGTCCTTGCCGCCGGACACCGCGACCAGGATGTGATCGCCGGCGCGGATCAGGTCATAGCGCTCGACGCTGCGCAGCATGGTGCGCAGCAGCTTGCGACCGATGGATTCAGTGGGCGGGCGAGGGCTCATCGACTATTGACGCAGCAGGCTCTTGTTCAGGCGACCGACCGGCAGCGCGGGCGACTCGCCATAGCGCAGGGTGGCCTCGCTGCCATCGGGCAGGCTTGCGAAGCTGTCGGCGTCGACGGTGAACAGCAGGCTGGTGGTCTCGCCGCTTTCGGGATAGCGGCTGATGGAAAGCTCGCGTCCGCCCACGCGCAGGATGGGAAGCTCGTTGCGCACGGGGAAGCCGTCGCGGCTGCGTAGCTCGATCTCATACTCCGTGGTCTCGCCGCGGTCGGGACCGGCACTGCGACGCAGGCGGTACACACCGGCGAAGCGGGCATCGCCAGGCAGGGCGACCGCGCTCGATGGCGCAGCGATTCCGACCGGTCCTGCTAGGCGGGCGGCCAGCGCTTGATCGGCGGCTGCTTGCGAGCTGCCTTCGTCATCGCCATCGCTGTCTGCCATCACACCAGCAACCAGCGGGGCCAGCGGCACCTGCGAATTCGAGAAGCGGAGGTTGGCCACAAAGATTGCTCCCTGCGCGGTGTCGTCGAACACCAGGCGCACGCCGCGCACGCGCGACAGCGTAAAGGTGCCAAAGCTCTTGAGCGGGATCTGCGCGCTCTGCAAAAGGATGTGCAGGCCAGCCGGACCGCCCACCGGGCCGGTCAGGCGCATGTAGCTGCTGATGGGGACGGCGGCCGACTTGGCCCCCGTGCTGTCGACCAGCTGGATCTTGAAGTTCGTCGGGTTGGGCGTCGCCGGGTTGCTGGGGCTGGACTGACGGGCGACGCGCAGGTTCAAGAAGGCATACGGCGACACGTCGCGTCCGCTGCCGGCCGCCGCGAAGTTCGACTGGAAATACGTGTTGGCGGATGCCGAGGTCCAGGTGATGGCAGCGCCGCGTTGGCCGGCTTCGTGGCGGTTGCCAACGGTGCCATGCGTCACCGTGACGCCGCTGGTGTCGTTGGCAGCGCCGGCCGTGCTGGTGCCAGTGGGCTTGTCGAAGTCGTCCAGGACGATGCCCACCGCCGGGGCGGCCGAGTCTTGGAAGCTGCGCTCGATCGGTGTGATGGCCGCAAGCTTGCTTGGCAGCGCATAGCGCGACACGAACAACTTGTTGTAGCCGCTGTCGGCGGTCGTGCCGACGTTGCCGCGTATCATCGCAAGCACCGTGTGGGCCGCGGTGTCGCGCTGCGGTGCCGAGCCAATCGTGCTGGGGAACAGCGCCGTGTGGCCCTGACAGCCCGACGAGTCACTGCGCTGCCACTCGGTGTTGTAGAAGTTGTGGTTGGTGCCCCACACCGCGACAGCGGACTTCTGGCGGGCGGGCGTCTCGGTCGTGCTGCGCAGCATGCGGTCAAACGGCTTGATCCCCTGCAAGTTCGACACATCGCCGTCGCACATCGGCAGAAGCACGCTCCAGGTCACGCCATCGGCATTCAGCACGCGGCTGGTCTGTCCATC
>JAYRFD010000993.1:0-4146 GCA_041908565.1 Polyangia bacterium
GGACGAAGTCCATCGGACCCAGGATCGATCGATCGACGTGACTTTCGGCTGCGAAGTGGACGATGGCGTCGATGCGCTCGTCACGCAGCAGGTTTGCGACCAGCGCTGCGTCGCAGATGTCGCCTCGGACGAAGCGCAGGCCTGCGTCGCCTGCAAGCCCGTCGAGCGTGCTCAAGTTACCGGCGTAGGTCAGGGCATCCAGGATGACGATGCGATCGGCGGGATGCGTGGTCCGCTGGTAGTAAGCGAAGTTCGCGCCGATGAAGCCGGCGCCTCCCGTGACGAGCAAGTTCATGTGCGCGCAGTGTATGGAAATCAGCGTGCTTTTGGAACTTGCTACTTTTTCTTGAACGGGTCGCGCAGACCCGTCGGTAGCCCCGACGGAGACTGCGTAGATCCAGAGTCCTTGCCCTTGACCGGCGTCTTGCCAGGTTCGGGTCTGCGGGTCTTGCCGTTGCCGCCGCTGCTATGCCCCGACTTTTCCAGCTTCACATCCAGGGTCTGGCTGCTGTCGGGGGTTAGCTCTTCGTAGTACGGCTCGAAGCCGCGCTTGCGCACTTCGACGCGCACCAGGATGCCGCGCTTGTGCGCCAGCTTGTGGGGCGTTCGTCCGACCAGGTTGCCGTCGATATAGACCTCGGCATCGGGGGGACGCGACAGCACCTGCAGATCGATCGGTGGTAGCTCGACGACAGGCGGCGGCTTGATGACCGGCGTCGGGTCCACCTTCGGTGGCGGATCGACCTTCTGGGGGCGGTTGATGGGCGGTATCGGCTGAACGGGAGTCGGGGGACGCGTGACGAAGTAGATCAGCAGCCCCACGACGGCCACCAGGACCGCGGCGACCACCACGACGATGCTGCGACCGCGGCCCGACTGGCGCGACTGCACGGGAAGCGGAGGCTTCGGTAGAACCGCTCCCTGCGCGGCGGAGGCAAAGGGCGGCGCAACGACGCCACCCGACGCTTGTTGCGGGTAGTACGAAGGCGTGGGCGGCGGGACAAAGCCCGGCTGGCCCTGCGGAACCGGGTAACCCGACGGCATGGGCGCTGGCACCTGGCCCGAGCTATTGGGCCCCGCCGGATAGGAACTGCCCGAGATAGGGGCCGACTGCACCGCCGGGGCTGGCGTCGGCGCGGGGGCCGGGGCCGACAGCGCCGAGTCTTCGATGACGATGCGACCGCCCTTCTGATCGCTTTCGACCTGCGTAAGCGACTGGTCGAGATCCTTCATCGACGGGAAGCGCTTTTCCGGCTTCTTTTCGAGCGCCCGCATGACGCAGGCTTCGATCGTCGCGGGGATCTTCAGGTCCGGCTTGCGCTTGCGCGGCGGAATCACCGGCTCGAAGACATGCTTGGTCAGCGTCTGCGCCGGGCGATCGCCCAAGAACGGCACGGCCCCGGTCAGCATCTCGTACATGATGCAGCCCAGGGCGTACTGGTCGACGCGGTGGTCGGTCTCTTGGCCGGTTGCTTGCTCGGGCGACATGTACTCGGGCGTGCCGAGGACCATGCCGACCTGGGTCAGCTTTTGGCCGCCGCCGACTTTGGCGATGCCGAAGTCGACGATCTTGACGTAGTCCTTCTGGCCCTCGCGTTCGAGCAGGAAGATGTTTTCCGGCTTCAGGTCACGGTGGACGATGCCCTTGGTGTGCGCCGCGTGCAGGCCGCGCGCAACCTGCGATGCGATGTTGCAGACGCGCTTGGCTTCCATCGGGCCGTCCTGGATGGCTTGGGCGAGCGTCTTGCCCTCCAAGAACTCCATGACGAAATAGGCGTGGCCGTCGGGAAGGACACCGAAGTCGGTGATGTCGACGATGTTGCTGTGATTGATCTTCGAAGCCGACTTGGCTTCTTGGATAAAGCGCTGAACAGCGGCGGCATCTTGGGCCGCTTCCTTGCGCAAGATCTTGATGGCAACCGGCTTGTCGATAAGGACGTGGCGGGCCTTGTAGACCACGCCCATGCCGCCTTCGCCCAGCCTCGCCTCGACGGCATAACGACCATCAATGGTCGAATCCAGGATCGGATCCTGGACGGGCTCTTTTGCGCCGGCGGCCACCGGCAAGGGGGAGCCGTCCCGAGGGCAAAACTCAAGTACGTCTGGGTACTTGATCTGACACTGGGGACAAGTTTTCACAGCCGATCAAGCTTATCGTCCCAACCGGGGCGCGGTCAATCTGGACGTTGCGCCAACACGTTAGGACCCGCGTGCGGCCAACCTGCCCACCTGGCCAGGATCTTGGGTCGGCGAGTCGGTGGGGGGGCGATGCGCATCGCGAGCGTGGACTCTACAGATACCCCTCTTGCCTGTACCAGCCCAGCATGTCGGTCAGCGTGTCTTCGATGGGTCGCGGGGAATAGCCAAGCTCTGCCGCGGCCTTGTCGTGCTTGAAGTGGTAGTTGCACGCGACGATCTGCAGCGAATACGGCGTCATCAGCGGGCGAGTTCCCAGAAGCTTGCTGGCGGCGATGACGGCGGGGCTGGCCATGCGCGCCAACCACAGCGGGGTGACAAAGCGCGGCATGCGGATGCCAGAGGACTGCTCCAATCGCTGGGCAAGTTCGTGGAACGACAACGGATGGCCGGTCAGCAGATAGCGTTCGCCGCGTCGGCCGCGCTCGGCGGCTGCGATGGCTCCATCGACCACATCGCGAACGTCCACCCAGTTGTATCCGCCTTCGACCAAGGCGGGGATCTTGCCCTTGACCCAGTCCAGAATCGCAGAGCCCTGCGCAGACGGGCGGTAGTCGTGTCGTCCCAGCACGGCCCCGGGGTTGACGATGACGGCGTCCATGCCCTCGGCCACGGCGGCCAGAACGACGCGTTCGGCCCGCGCCTTGGATCGGTCGTAGGGCAGCGCTTCGGGACGGTCGGCCAGCGGGTGACGTTCGTCGATGGGGGCGGACGCGCCGTCTTTGTGGCCGACGCCTTCGCTCCACAGCGCGTGGACGGAGCTGAAGTGGATCAGACGGCGCACACCCTGCTTGCGGCAGGCTGCGATGACGTTGCGCGTGCCTTCGACGTTGACCGGTTCACAGCCGGCATCTTCGGCGGGCGAAATCGAGATATGGGCCGCCAGGTGATAGACGTGGTCGGCGCCTTCGAACGCGCGCTCCAGTGATTCCGGGTTGGCGACATCGCCCAGGACCGGATCGCAGGACACGCCAGCCAAAGCCCGCGGCGACGTGGTAGAGCCTGACTGCCCACCGCCGTTGCCTCGATCGTGCACCAGCGCGCGGACCTGATGTCCTTGGTCGACCAGGGTGCGAATCAGGTTGTTGCCGATGTGCCCGCAGGCACCTGTGACCGCGATTTTCATGTGCTCACCAGATCGGAAAGCGCGCGATCAACGTCGTCGCGTTCCAGCGAGTTTCCATCGCTGTACAGCAGAACGGCACGTTCGATGACGGCTTCCAGTTCGCGGAAGTTGCCGGGCCAGCCGCTGTCGTAACAGCGCAGCGCATCAATGCTGGCCGAGCTAATTCGATAGGCCGAGCTCGACGGCGCGGGGGCCTCGCCCGACTCATCGTGTAGCTCTGCGGATCGGCTGATGCCGCGCTCGCGCAGCACGCGGTTGGCCATCCACACCGCGGCGTGCCCCAGGTCTTCTTGCCGGTCGCGCAGCGGTGGAACCCGCAGCACCAATCGGCACAGCTTGTAGTACAGGTCGTGACGGAACGAGCCCTTTTGCACGGCGTCTTCGACATCGCCATCGCTCATCGCCAGCACGCTGACGCACGACGAGGGCTGGGTCCAGCGCTGGCGACCCAACGCCGCATGCAGGCGCTGCTGCAGGTGCGGCGAAAGCGCCAGGATCTCGTCGATGATCAGGGCTCCACCGCGGGCTCGCGACAACACGCCCGGCCCGTCCGATCCACCAAAAAGCTGCGTTTCCATCTCGGTCTCGCTGCGACCGCGCAGGAACACACGCTCGCAGGCGCCACCGTCGGGGTGCATCAAGCGAAACAGCAAGCGCGCCAGGCCGTCTTTGCCGGTTCCGGCTTCGCCCAAGAACAGCGCATGCGTGCGATAGGGACGATCTTGCAGCCGGTCGATGATGTGCAGGATGCGAGCCATCGCCGGGTTCTTCGCCGACATGCGGCCCAGCGCCGCGATCCAGGCATCAAGCTGTAGCTCGACGAA
>JAYRFD010000994.1:0-3637 GCA_041908565.1 Polyangia bacterium
CTTGTTCAAAAAGCTGGGCGGCCTGCTTCCGCACCGCCCCGTCCAGGGTCGATGGGTCCAGCGCCACCCCGGCGCTTGCACTGCCTGTCGCACCACCCGTCGCACCGCCCGTTGGGCCTGCGGTCGTCTCGTCCGTCGCTGGCTGTGCCGCCGTCGGCTCTGGCTTGGGCGCGGCAGGCTGGGCTTGGGCGGTTGCCGTTCCCGTCGTCAGCCCGCAGATCACAAGGCTTGTCGCCAGCCCGCTTGGGCGTTGCCGCCCGGTCGCTTGGCGGCTCTGCTGCGCTGTCATCGACTGGGGGCGCAAGCGCAGCAAGCGGATAAGTCGCGTCGGCTTGGCCTGAGCGCTTGCAGGATCTATGGGCGCGGACGCGCGCGCAGGGGGCTGCGTCAGCAAACGATGTTCCGAACCGGGCCGCAAGCGAGGCGCAGCCTATCACGCGACCTGCGGGCTCAAAAGACCTCGTCCCCCCGATTTGGCGGCGGGGCACCCGGCGACGGCCCCGTCAGCCAGCCCGACAGCCAGCCCGTCAGCCAGCCGAGGCCAGCCGCCAGACTGTCCGAAGCGCCCAAGCGGCTTCCCAGGGCTGCCCCAATCGGGCCCTTTTCCCCTCGCAGCGGGCGTCGGAAAAGTGATATGCTGACAACGGTGTCGAATAGCGTACCCCGTGAGCGCGTAGGGCCTTACCGCCTGGTCAAGATGTTGGGCAAGGGCGGCATGGGGGCAGTGTATGAAGCGATCCAAGAGCCCATCGAGCGTCGCGTAGCGATCAAAATCCTGCACGGCCGCTACGCGCAAGAGCCCGAGATCGCGATGCGTTTTCTGAACGAAGCGCGGGCCGTGAACATCGTTGAGCATCCGGGCATCGTGCAGATCTCGGACTACGGTCAGCTGCCCAGTGGCGTCGCCTACTTGGTCATGGAGCACCTCAAGGGCGACACGCTGACGCAGCGCTTGAAAAAAGGCGGCGGCAAGATCCCGCAGCCGGAAGCGCTGCGCATTGCTCGGCAGATCGCATCGGCCCTGGCTGCGGCGCACGCCAAGAACATCATCCACCGCGACCTGAAGCCCGACAACGTCATGCTGGTCGTCGACCCGGACCCGGAAGCGATGGGGCGCTTGCGCGTCAAGCTTCTGGACTTCGGCATCGCCAAGGTCGCCGCCGAAATGGGCAACGCCGGGACCAATACCGCGGCCGACGTGGTCATGGGCACGCCCAAGTACATGTCGCCAGAGCAGTGCCGCGGAGCCGCCGCCGTCGACGACAAGTCCGACGTCTACGCGCTGGGCATCATGCTGTACGAGATGCTGGCCGGTCGGCCGCCGTTTCTGGGGGCCACGGGCGAGATCCTGGCCAAACAGATCTACGAAGACGCGCCGCCGCTTTCCGAAATGGCGCCGTGGGTGACCGCCGACGCCGCCAGCTTTGTCCATCGCCTGATCGCCAAGGACAAGGCGGAACGTCCGACGATGCGCGACGTGACCGGCCAGCTTGAGCGAATGACGGCGATGTTCCCAACCATGGCGCATCCGGTGGTGATGGCGCCGCCCGGTGCGCTGTCGGGGGAAGCGCCGATGGTGGCTCCCCAGGTGGCTGCATCGACGCCGCTGGCCGCGCCGATCATCGCGCCGCAGGATCCCAACGAAAAGACCACCAGCGACGAAGAAAACATCACCAATCCGTCGCACAAGACGCCGGTGTCGCCGGGCGTGGCCGAACGCGACTCGCACTCGGGCCTGCAGAAGAACTCGACGCTGGGCTTTTCCGTCGGGCAAAGCAGCCTGTCCCTGCGTCGCAGCACGCGCGTGAAGCGCATGGTCGTGGCCGGCATGGCGCTTCTGGTCGTCGCGACGGCCATCAGTACGGCGGTCGTCTATCGCGAAAAGCAGACGTCGACCCAGCGTCAAGCGGGGGTGCCGCCGGTGACCAACACGACGGGCCCCGTACCAACTGTGACCCCCAAGCGCGTCTTCTGGTCGGTCACCAGCATCCCCGCCGGAGCCGAGATCACCCGCATCTCCGACGGCAAGGTCTTGGGCAAGACGCCTCGCCACGTCGAAGAAGAAGCCGGCGATGAAGAGGTGCCGATCCGCTTGAGCCTGCCCGGTTACCAAGATCACGTTGTCCACCTCAAGCGCAGCGTCAGCGACGCAGCTGAGGTCAAGCTCACCCCGCTGGCTGTCGAGCCTGCTGCCAAGCCGCCGGCCGGAAATCGCTTTTTCCGTCGGATCTTCCCGACACGTACGCCCTCTGCCGCGAAAACGCCCAATGACAACAAACCCAAGCTCGTGGACTAGGCAGGTTCTACTTTTCGCGTTGTTCCTCTGTGCTTCCGTCGCTGACCTGCGTACCGCGCAGGCCGGCCCCGGAGCCCCTGACGATGGCTGCCTAAGCGATGCGGTCTGCCGCGGTCGCTATGACAAAGCGGTCCAGCTTTTTGAAGGCGGTCGCTTTGAAGCGGCCCTGCCTGAGTTTCAGGCGGCCTACGAGCGAAGGCAGATGCCGTGGCTTTTGATCAACATCGGGCGCACCTTGCACCGCCTGGGACGCCCCAAGGAAGCGCTGGATCACTACGAGCGCTACAAGCAAGCCGAGTCGCGCCCCGATGCTGAGACGCAAGAGCGCCTTGAGAAGTACATCACGCAAGCCAAGGCCCTGGCCGAGACGTCCAGCCCGACGGTGGGCCAGCCGACGCCGAATACCAGCCCAAGCCCGACGACCGGCCCGGTCAGTGACACGCCGATCTACAAGAAGTGGTGGTTCTGGACGGCGATTGGCGGTGGCGTGGTGGCGGTGGCTGTGATCACCGGAGCCGCCGTCGCTGCTTCGCGCCCCAGCGGCACCGGCCTGCCCGAAGGCGTCATGACCGTCAAGGTGACCTTTTGACAGGAGTACCTGCGATGGATGTGAAGGCACGCTGGCTGTGCAGTGGAGCGCTGTTCCTCGGGGGGCTGCTGGGTCTTTCGGGCTGTGGATCGGGATCCAGCGACGTCGGAATCTTGATCAACCTGGCCAACACGCCGTCGCGCATCAACAAGATCGCGGTCAAGACCTCGCTGGACGGCAAGCTCGGCATGATGGACCAGGCGGACATCGCCGCCACCGGGCAGACGCGCCTGGGCATCACCGTTCCCGCCACGGCCACCGGCAGCCTGAACATCGACCTGACGATCTACGACGTCGATCGCTGCACGCAGGGCAAGGCCACGGTCATGACCACGCTGCCGACGACGCGCGGCGCTCAGCTAACCGCCAGCATCACGCAGCAGGTGCCGCGTCAGTGCGATCCTCTGTTGCCCTGCGCGGACCGCACGCTGTGCACGCACAGCAAGACGCAGACAAACCGCCTGTGGAGCGTCTGGGCGATCGCGCAAAACGACGTGTGGGCCGTCGGTGATAGCTCGACCGCACTGCACTGGGACGGCGTCAACTGGACGCTAAAGGCCGACGGAATCCCGGCTGGCATTCGGCTGAATGGCGTGTGGGCCAGCGGTTCCAACGACGTCTGGGCGGTGGGCCTCACCACCGGCGCGTGGACCGTGCTGCGTGGCACCAACGACGGGCTCTCCTGCACCCGATCGGGCCGCTCGTCCTGCAGCTCGCTCTGTCAGTGACCGCGGGTCACTCGGACCGGCGAC
>JAYRFD010000995.1:0-4261 GCA_041908565.1 Polyangia bacterium
CCTTCCTGCGCCCTCGGATGCCTTCCTTGCGCGCCGGGATGCCTTCCTTGCGCGCCGGGATGCCTTCCTGCGCCCTCGGATGCCTTCCTTGCGCGCCAGCAGGCGGGCGGACTGCGAAGGACCGCGAAGCGGCGCGCTGCGCGAGGCGACGGTGCTATCGGGCGGCGGCGATTCCAGCGAGGACGTAAAGCGGCGCGGCCGTGCTTAGGTCGAAGCCGCGCACCTGCGCGACGATGCGCGCGTCGGTCGAAAGCGTCGGCAGCTGAGCCGTGGCGCTGGCGCGACTGCCCAGCACGCTCAGCTCGACTTCCTGATCGCTGATGGGCTTTTCGGTCTCGGCATCGCACAGGCGCAGAAACAGCGATCGCTGCGGCAGATCCTCGCCACACAAAATGATCTCGACACGCTCGCCCGATCGCGCGACGCCATGGCGGAAATACAGCTGCGCATCGTCCTGCCAGTCGGTTCTCGCAAAGCTCAGCCCACCGGGCTTGTGCGGCGACAGGTACTTCTTGGCAGCAGGCGCATCGCAGGCCGATCGAAAGACCGCTTCCAGGCGCGCCGCCGTAATCGGCCCCACCTTGCCGTCGCGCCGCAGCCGCTGCGAGCGCTGAAATTCCAGCACCGCCGCCGTGGTCTTGGCGCCGATCTTTCCATCGATCTTGCCGACGTCGGACTTCAGCCAGCCGACCAAGTGCAGAAGCTTCAAGCGTCGCTGGATCGTCGCGGGCGATGGCCCGGCGGCCTTGCTGCTGCTGTCGACGCGGGGTCGCGAAACAGGCGCTGGTCGATCGAGCAAGGTGCCCTGCCCGGCCCGGTCTTCGCCCATGGCAAACAGCGGAATCTGGGTGGGATCGATGCCGTGGAAGCGCGCCACCTGGACGCGACGAACTCGCTTGGGCAGCGACTTGGCGGGGCAGCGCAGGTGGGGCAGCGGCTTGCCCGCCACGTCTTCATCCCAGGTCACCCAGGCGCCTTCGCGGACATAGGCTTCGTCGTCGACAAACAGCGGCGTCTTCAAGGCGGCGAAGCGTCCGTCCTTGCGCCCGATGAAGCCACCGGCGCCGCGCGACGTGCCCCCCACCGATACGCCGCCGCCATCGCCGCCATTGCCCATGCTGCCGTTCGAAGACACGTACTGAAAGGCATCGACCTCGCCGCGTTCGTTCAGGTGCACATCCCAGCAGAACACGGCGTGGCCGCCGCCGTTCATCCAGTCGATGTGGACGGCATCGCCGCGTCGCATCTGCGTGGGTTCGACGGCGTAGCCCAGGTTGAAAAAGACAAGGGGGCGCGGCCATTCATTGACGGCCAGCGTCATGCCGTAGCGCGCCATCATGTCTTGATGGTGCCGATGCTTGGGATTCAGGACGCCGTTGGCGGCATGTGAAAACACAAGCGGCAAGGGACGCCCATCGGCCAGAAGCGGCGCATACGGTTCGTCGTTTCCGCTGCTGTACAGCATCGCGGTGGCCTGGGTCACAAACGGCGAACACGTCGTGCCACGCCCCACCGATCGACCGCAGCGACGACCATCGGCCCACTGGATCTGCACCAGCCAGGTGCTGGGTGGCACCGCGCTGCTGGTGCGATAGCCATCGCTGTTGAGCGCGCGCAGGGTTTCCCACGTCCACAGCAGCCGATCGAAGCGGGCCGGCGAAGACGCGGGATACAGCGGACTGGGCGAGACCGATTTCAACGGATTGCTGGCCATGAACAAAGTCACCCCGTGTGAAAAGACTGCAGTGCAGTGCGCTGCGCTTCAGATCAGCACGCGATACGCCGTCGCGTCGGTCTCCAGATCCGCGTGACTGAGCGCGTGCACTGGAATCTGCTTCCCCTCAAACCGCAGCACGTAGACGCCCGGGCCGCAGTCTTCGATCAGCACCTCGCCTTGATCATCGCTGGTCACGGTGCGCGGCTCGGGCAGGCCAGCGCCTTGGATCTGGACGGTCACTCCGGCAAGCGGTGTCAGCTGCCGATCGACAAGCTGCAGGAAGATCATCACCTGTTCTTCCTGCGACACATCCAAGGGCGACTGCTCTTCGTCTAGCTCGCCAGACTCAGCGCGCCAGTCGTCTTCCGCGATCGGATCGGCGGTCGTTTCGGGGGACGCTTCGGTGCCTGTTTCGGCGGTCGCTTCGGCGGTTGCGATGGGGGCCGCGTCGGCGGCGGCTTCGGGGGTCACATCGGCGGGGCTGCTGGGGCTGCGTGAGTCGTGCATACGCGTCTTTTCCTGTGCCGTGGACGCCAGCGCACCGCGCGGCGGCCGCTGCGCTCTATTCCGAAGGATTCACGCGAAACATCGACTCGGTGTACAGCGACACCAAGCGCGCGACGCCTTCGGGCGATTCGTTGCGGCGAAAGATCATCTTGATGTCCATGACATTGGCCGCCCGCCGCGCCGTGGCATCTGGACTGACGGGGGCAGGCTGAATCTCGAAGGACAGACGATCAAAGCTGCGGCCGCTGCCGCTGCCGCGCACGCGGTCCTCGCGCTGCGGATCGATGTCGTCTTCCGACAGCGCAAACGAGCTGGCCCGGGCGCGATGGGTCGTGGGCTTGCCTTCGGCCTTGCGGTCGGCTGCAGAGGAATCCGGCGGCTGGCTTGGGCTGCTGGCTTCGTTCTTTGTGGCGTCGCTGCCTTCGCTAACCTGGTCAGCGGCGGCCTTGTCGCCCGCCCCTACATCGATGCCGGCGCGGTCTTCTGGTTCATCGACGGGCGCGACAAAGACATGCGGCTGCTGATCGGTCGAATCGGACTGCGCATCCGCTTCGGTCGCGTCGGCCGGTTCATCTGCCGATGCGGTCTTCGAACGGCCAGAGGCCGGCGATAGGTTGGTGATCCGCACCGCCAGCGACACTTCCATCTGATCCAAAAGCAGGTTGGCCGGCGGGGTCAGCGCCAGCTTGGGCACATCGACCACGCCCGCCCCGCCGGGCAGACGCACGCGACGGCACAGCGGATTGCCTTCCGCATCGAAGTACAGATCCAGCGTCTTCTGCGTGTGCAGATAGGCGGCCATCGCTGTCTCGTTGACCACGTACTGCAGACCGCGCGCCAGGTCGGCCAGGCCCATGTTCTGCGGCATGTCGCCCGACGGAAGCTGCGGCAAGGTAAAGCTGTCTGCACCTTTTAGGTCCTTCAGACCTTTTGGGTCTTTGGGATCTCGCGAATCTCGCGAATTTGGGCCGGGCTTGGAAGCCCTGGGATCGGAAGGCTTACTCGTGAAGGCACCAAGGCAAGGGCGGTTTTCCGACTAGCCGTTTGGCTTGTCAGGGGTCGGGGCAGGCGCTGGATTCGGCGCCGGGGCCGGCAGCGCCTGTTTGGGAACGATCTCACCCACCAGGGCATCAACGACGCGCTGGAAGGCTTCGGGCATGGGCTGCCGACTCGCTTCCATCCGCACGGTGTAGCGCGCACTGGTGTCGGTCTTGCGCGTCTGCTCGCTCTTGTTGCTCAGCGAGCCCTTGAGCTTCAGCGACACCGGGCCGTATCCCAGGCCCAGCTCGCCGCCGAGCTCTTTGCTTTGGCCGCTGGTATCGGACTCGCCGGCATCGATGCGCACGTCGAAGTCGACAGTCAAGCGATCGACTCCGAACGACGGCAAGGGCAGCACTGCGATCAGCGGAAGTTCAATCGTGCGCTGTGACTGCGCACCGCTTGAGTCGTTCTGCGAAAAGCGGAACTGCACCGTGCTGACCGAGCCATCTTTGTTGCGCCCGGCCTTGTCGATGAACTGCTGCAGTGTGCTGCATGCGGTGTTGTGCGCTTCGATTGCAGCGACGAGCGGTGCCGCAAACACATCGCGCAGCGGCAAGCTGGCCAAGACGCGACTGACCGCGGGTGTGGCGGCGGCAGGCGCTGGTGCTGGTTCTTTATCTGGCATCGGATCCCCCTGGGTTTGTCTCTGCTGCACATCGCACAGTGCTCAGAGATCAGCGCGGACGATCGTATCGCTTCAAGCTCTCGAGTCACAAGAACAAACTGTCGTGGGCATGCGTGCCAGCATGCGTGATAGATTGCTTCGATACGGGGGGCTGCTTCATGACGGACTTGCGCAAGGTCTTGGTGCTTAGCGATCTGCATCTGGGCAACGGTGGCAACTACGACATCTTCGCGGGGGAAGCAGAGCTGCCTGCCCTGCTTCGCTGGTTCGCAGGACCGGGGCGCACCGTCTTTCTAAACGGCGACAGCTTCGACTTCTTGATGAACGAAGATCCGCTGGAGCTCGATGAAGCGCGAGCCGTGGAGCAAGCG
>JAYRFD010000996.1:0-6613 GCA_041908565.1 Polyangia bacterium
TGAAGGTGAAACGGATGCAGGCGAAGACGCAGGCGAATCGGGGATCGACACAGCGCGCGAGCGCTCCAATCGGCTGGATCGCGACCACAGCGCCGCCCCGGCCCCCAGCAGAGCGACGGCTCCGCCAGCCAAGAAACCCCGACGAGCCAAGCGCGAAAGCGATCCTGCGGTCGAGGTTGGCGATGCCCCCAGCGAATTCGACGTCGACGAAGTCGCAGCAGCCGGAGTCGGCGAAGGCGGCAGCGGAAACGCCGACGCGATCGCGGCCTGCACCATGGCCTGCTGCGCATCGATCGTCAGCGGTGCGGCCGGCCCTGGCAGATCGTCCAGGTCAGGCAAGCCAAGGGGCGAAGGATCGGCGCTTGGCTCCACAGCGTCCGTCGCGGCTTGATCTTTGGGATAAAGAGGCGACATCAGTCTTCCTCCCGTTCGGGCACGAAGCCGGGATCGTGCGCTTCCTGTTCCAGCTGTCGAAGCTTGCTCTGCGCCAGGCGCAGCCGGCTGCGCACGGTTTCGACAGGGATCGCAAGCTGGCCGGCCACTTCCGGAATGCTGAGTCCAACCACGTGATGCAAGACCAAGGCATGCCGCTGATCGTAGGAAAGCAGATCCAAGCGAGCGACCGCTTGCCGTCGCAATAGATAGCGATCCGGCGGCTCGGCAGAGGACTGCGGCTCGGCGTGCGCAAGAGCGTCCCGTTGCATGTCTTTTTGTCGGCGATCGCGACGCACCCAGCCCAGCGCAATGCGGGCCACGATGCGATCGGACCACGATCGCAGGCTGCCGTCCCCACGATAGGTGGGCAGGCCGCGCAGGATGGCGATCATGGCCTCTTGCGCGATGTCATCGACGGCCTGATCGCCGCGGATCAGATAGCGAATCAGGTTGCGCACGCGCGGCAGAAGCTCCAGCAAAAGGGCGCTAGCAGCGGCGCGATCGCCCGCGATGGCAGCCTGCACACGCGGATCCTCCGGCGACGGCGAGCCAGGCAGCGCTGCAGGATCGCGGATCGTCGACGCATCGGCTGGACGCAGCACGGCCGGGGCAAAAGGCTGGGCGGGGGCAAGGTTGCTCTTCACGATCGTTCCGCGCAGACAGCGCTTGCAGACATAGAGATGCGATTCGAAAAAATCGGGTCAATCATCCCGCGTTCCCCCGACTGCAGCGACAGAGCGCCCACCAATGTTGTTCCGCCTGGCAACCGCGCTGGCTGCAGCAGAGCTGACCACCGCTTGGGCGGGGGCACCTCCGCTGCGCTTCTGTGCGACCCACAGCACGGCCAAAGACAAGGCAGGCTGCACCGGCCACAGCACGCCGCGTTCGACGAAGGTCGCGCCGTCGACGTAGCCCAAGCGAGGCTGCCCCCAAAGGACATCGGCCCCCAGCGTCAGCTCGGCAAAAAGCGGCAGACGAGCGACTGGACGCAGCCACAGGCCAAGCTGTGGCGACACACACAGCGCCGGCAGCAGATGGGGTGGCGTCGGGTCGTACAAGGGATCGACTTCCTGCGTCGATCGCAGAAACGCGCACAGGCTGACCACAAGTCCAAGCTGCAGACGCGCGCGCGCGCCCGACCACGGCACCCAAGCGCCACCCAAACCAAGCTGATGACGCGACAGGGCCAGCGTGCTGCGATCGTCTTGCAAGAGCGCCGGAATCCCCAGCGATACGATGCCGCGCAACAACCAGCGATCCGTCGTCCAGCCGGCCGATACGGTCAGGCCATGGGCGGCCTGCGGGCTGTTTCCATCGATGCTGACCTGCCAGGCCAGCGACGCAAAAAAACCACGCAGCGCGGTCGATTCCACGGTCCCAGCCGATCGAGCCGACGATCCTGCATCACCATCACCACCGACCAGGACTGCATCAATCGAATCGCCCAGAAGCTCGCCAGCCAGCAGGGCTTTGACTGCGGATCGCACGATCACGGCGGCGCCCTCAAGCGCCGCGGACGCGTGCAGCGGTGCCGCACCCAGCGACGGTCGATCGCCCAGATCGCGCGTCAGCACGCGGTCCCGGTGCAACAGGCGCAGGCGATGACCACCGCGCGGTGTCGGTTCGCGATAGACCAGCACGACGCCCGCTCTCGCTCGATCCGCCGCTTGCTGCAGACGGCTGGCGCTGTTGCGCAAGTTGCCGTCGCTGGGCTCGGCCTGCAGCAGCACGGGCAGGTCGGTCGTCTGGCCTTGTACACGCAAAAGAAGCTCGGCATCGCTTTCCTGTAGCAACCACAGCACGACGGGCATGGCAGCGGTCGGTACCCCCACTTCCTGCGCATGACCGACCCCATGGCCAAGGCAGCCCAGCAGGGTCAGAAGCAGCAGCCGAACCCAGACCTGCACCGCGCCATCATACCGAATCAAGACCACACGCAGGGATCCGTCGCACCGCACGCGCACAAAGCCGGTCGATCGATGTCGGGGCAGCAAGGCGTCGAAGGATGAAGAACGAATCAGAGGCAAGGGCTGCGAAGAAAGCGGGTGGGCTGCGAAGCAGAGCAGAGCTGAGCAGGCGGGTTCCGAAGCAGCAGGCAGGCAGGCGACGAGCGGAGCTTACGCGTGGGGCTTGGCGATCAAAGACAGCTGACGGGTCAGATACAGCGCCAGCGCGATGGCCAGCGACAGCCCCAGCAGGCCGGTGAACAGGCCCGCGCCCGAGCGCACGGGCGTCGCTGTCTGGCTGTGATGTGCGCTGGCCAGGGCCGACAGCGCGGCATGAGCGTTGACGATGCCAGCGCCGTAGTGCGGATCGTGCTTGCCGCGATACGCCGTCGGACGGTAGGCCGTCTGTTCGATCAGACGCTTCACTTCTGCTGGATCGCGGGCTCCCGCTGATAGCAGCAGGGCCGCGACGCCAGCGACGTGCGGCGATGCCATCGACGTCCCCATGAACAGCAGATAGTCGTGCTTGTCGATGTTGCCTGGTGTCACCGTGTTCTGCAGAACACCGTCGGGAACGCCGTCGTTGTTCTGGTCCAAGCGCGTGTTGCCACCGGGAGCGGCGATGAAGATCTCTTTGCCCCAGTTGGAATAGAACGTCGTCGATTCGTCGAACTGGGTGGCTGCGACGGCGATGGATCCGCTGTTGGCGGCGGGATAGCTGACCTTGCCGCGACCATCGTTGCCCGCTGCGCACACGACGACCACCCCACGATCGGCGGCATAGCGCACGGCCTTGGCCAAGATCTGCGAATTGAACGGGCCACCCAGGCTCATGTTGATGACGCGAGCGCCGTGGTCCGTCGCCCAGCGAATGCCCTCGGCGATGCCGGCGACGCTGCCCGAGCCAGAGCCCGACAGCACCTTGATCGGCATGATCTTGGCGCGGTAGGCCACGCCCGCGACGCCCAGCTCATTGTGCGTGGTCTGCGCGATGGTGCCGGCCACATGCGTGCCATGTCCGTGATCATCGTGGGTGTCGGGCGTGTTGTCGGCGAAGTTCCAGCCAGGAACAAGCTCTGTCCCGGCCAAGTCCTCGACGGGGGTAACACCGGTGTCCAGCACCGCGACCACGACGCCATCGCCCTGGTTCTGGGTCCAGGCTTCCGGCATGTGAATCTGATCCAGGTGCCACTGATAGCGGTACTTGGGATCGTTGGGCAGAAAGCGCGGCGTCTCGCGCAGCGGCGGCGTCCCTTGCGGCGGCACCAGCGCGATGCCTTCGTCCGTCGAGCGGGTCAGCGCTCCGGGAGCGGTCTCGGGGATGTGATACAAAAGCGCGAAGTCGGCCGCTTCCACCTGCGTGTCCCGTCGCAGCGCCGTCAGGATGCGGCCCAGCCGCGACCGCACCGAGGGACCATCGACCTTCACGCGATACACGCGGTCGTGATCGACATAGCTGGACGCCGGCACGAAGTGCGCGCCATAGCGCTGCGCCAGATCCTGCACCTGCGCGTCCGAGACATGGTCGTCCAGGTCGACAATCAGCTCGGGCAGCGAGTGCCGTTCGACATCCTGCGGAGCGCTGCTCAGCGACGGATCGTGTGCGTCCCCTTCCGCGATCAGCTGGCTGATGGTGCCCAGGCCCGACAGGCCCAAAAGGCCTGCCATAAGCGCGACGCCCCACGGCAATGCGATGACAGGTCGACGTAACTTGGGTTGTGTACTCACCGGTGTCTCCAGGGACGAATTACGCCCTCAGTCTAGCAAAAGCGCTCGCCGGACCTGCTTCGTTGTTCCGAAGTCCGCAGCAAGGCTGCACACAGCCGGCATCCAGCCGCTGGCGCGACGGGCTCTGCTTGACCACGAAATACGAATAGGAACGTACTTGTAATACGTTCCTATTTGTATGGAATCGGAAGCTAGACATGACGGTCGGCGCGCGGACAAGGGAAGGCTCCGGCGTGGCCGGCAGCGACGATCTGCGCCAGCTTGCGGGCGTCCATGCCGGGGATCTGCGCGACGCGGTCCAGTTCCTGACGCGCATCGGTCGCCGATAGCAAGGTGTTGTCGGCACAGACGCAGGCCAAGACGCCGCGATCTAGCCAGTGCGGCAGAGGATGCTCGGCCACGCTGCCGATCACACCCGTATGCACATTGCTGGTCGGGCAGGCCTCGATCAGCACCCGACGGCGAATCACCAAGTCGGTCACCGACGGGTCTTGCAGCAAGGTGGTTCCATGACCAATGCGCTGGGCCTGCAGAATCTCGATGGCCTCGCGAATCTCGGCCGGCGGGCGCCCTTCGCCGGCGTGGACCGTGCGGCCCAGTCCCAGATCCGCGGCCCGGGCAAACGCCGGGGCGTAGTCAGCCAAGCGGACCGAGTGACTGCCGCTGGGCCCGCCCGCCAAGTCGATGCCGACCACCCCGAGACGATCGCGAGCCACCGCGACCAAGCGCGAAAGCAGGCTGGGCGGCTCGCCATACAGGCCGCATAAGATCAGCCCGGCCCGGCCCGCGCTGCCCTGCAGCGCAGCGTCGACAATGGCCTCGATCGAGGCGCCTTGGTGAAGATGAAGCTGGGGCGCGAAGCGGATCTCTAGCGTGGTGACGCCTTCTGCGGCGGCGTCTTCGCACATCTCGGCGGCGACCCGCGTCACGGCCTGCGACGTCTGCAAAAGCGACAGCGTAAAGGCGAAGCGCGACAGCGCGGCGGCAAGTCCCATGCCCGGCACAAACGCCAGATCCGGCGGCACAGGGTGTCCCAATTCAGCAGCCAATTCAGCGACGGTGGAAGGACGCAGCGAGCCATCCAGGTGGCGATGCAGATCGGCAAGCGGGCTTGGTAGGTTCATGGCAGGTCCCAACGGCAGCGACGACAGAAACGGCGACGGCAAGGCGACAGGCTCGGCGTGCGCAGCAACAGCGCAACGGGCCGCACTGTATCGCAAGCGCCGAACGATCTACGCGTCTACGCTGCCGATTGTCCGCCGAATGACGGCGAAAGGACGACTGCCAGCGACTACCGGCGCAGCAGCAGCGCGACGATGCCGACCAAAGGCGGCAGCGCGATCGTCGCCAGAAAGCGGGCTCCCGCCAGGCGGGCCCCCAAAAGGCCCCATTCCATGGGCAGCCGCATCAGCGACAGCAAAGACATCGAAGTCAGGTAGGTCAGCAGCGCCGGCAGGGCCGCACCACGTCGGGCCAGCGCCGCCGCCAGCGGCAGTCCGATCGGTCCACCAGCCGGTGTCAGCATGCCGGCGATCCAGCCCACCAGCACGCCGCGCAGCCCCGCTCCATCGCCCAGCCATGCCGATATCTGCGTCGGGGTCAGCAGCACTTCCACGCAGGCGCCCAGCAGCACGGCCAGCCCGATCAGCGGAACCAGCGAACGAGCCTGCGACAGCAGAGCCGATCCAAGCACGTCCCACTTTTCGGCCCGCGCCACCAGCCAAAGCAGGATCGCGGTCATCGCCGCAAAGACCACAAGAGCGATCTTCATGTCTGACCTCGCTGCAGCACGGTGACCCAGCCGCGATCGCCATCGACGCGCACGCGATCGCCTGATCGCAGGCTGGCGGTGGCCGCCTCCACAGCGACGACCGCGGGGATGCCCAGCTCGCGAGCCACCACGCTGCCGTGCGTCATCTGTCCGCCGACCTCCATCACCAGGGCGCCGGCATGACCGAACAGCGGCGTCCACCCGGGATCGGTGAAGCGTGCGATCAAGATCTCGCCTTCGCGAAGCTCTTCGGCGGCGGGATCGTGAACGACACGGGCGATGCCTTCATACGTCCCGGGAGACACGGCCGTTCCAACCAAGGTGCCCGCCGGCGCGGTCGTGCTGCCTTTGCTGACCAGGATCTCGCCTTGGCTGGTGTACACGGCAGGCGGCGAGGCAGCCCCCACTCGATCGCGCAAGGCACGGCGCGTCGCAATCAGCGCCTGCAAGCGCACCGCTTCACCTCGCTCAACGGCTTGCACTGCGTCGCGAAGCTCCAGTAATTCCAGCAGCCAGACGTCTTCCGCGGCATCGATGGCGCCATGGCGCTGCAGCAGCGGAGCGGCTTCCAGCACCAGCCCGCGCACCGTGGCCAGCACGTGTGTCATGGCGAACTTGGCCTGCTCGCGCAGACCCAGCAGCGTGCGACTGCGCGAGAACAAGAAGTTCACCAGTGGTCCCAGGAACAGACCCAGCCAGCGACGCTGCGCAGCGGCGATCAGATCCGCGCGCA
>JAYRFD010000997.1:0-7317 GCA_041908565.1 Polyangia bacterium
AGCAGACGATCCATGACCTCGGGCAAGAAGCGCGGCGGCAGTCGACCGTGTCGGTGCGCCAAGCGCTCGACCAGCGTCTCGGCCAGGACCGGCAGGTCAGCCAAGCGCTCGCGCAGCGGCGGCAGCGTGATCGGAAAGATGTTCAGCCGGTAGTACAGGTCCGGTCGAAACGTGCCGCGCTCAATCATCTGTTCCAGCGGCTGGTGCGTGGCCGCGATCAGGCGTACGTCGACGCTGTACGTGCTCTCGCCGCCGACGCGCTCGATCTCGCCTTCTTGCAGCACGCGCAGCAGCTTGGCTTGCGCTCGTGGGGGAAGCTCGGCCACTTCGTCCAGAAGCAGCGTCCCGCCGTGGGCTCGTTCAAACAGACCGCGATGCTGCGTGCTGGCGCCGGTGAATGCGCCACGCTCGTGTCCGAACAGCGTGCTTTCAAGCAAGCCTTCGGGCAAAGCACCGCAGTTCACGCGCAGAAACGGCCGATTGGCGCGCGCCGACAAGCGATGAATGCGTCGCGCGATGACTTCTTTTCCCGTCCCGGACTCGCCGCGCAGCAGCACCGTCGTGTCGTGGCCGGCTACCAAGTCCACCAGCGACAGAATGCGGCGGCTGGCTTCGCTGACGCTGACCAGACGCTCGGGCTCGCTGACGCGCTGCAGTTCGCTGCGCAGGTGCTGCGTCTCGACGTGGGCGCGACGTGACAGACCGGCGACGCGTTCGACCAACAGCAGGTGGCGCCAAGCCACGCGCAGCAGGTTGGCCATGGCGTCTTTTAGCTCCAGCGTCAGCGTCGGTTCGACGCGGTCAAGGGCCAGCGCGCCATAGCCGACCAGAGCACCTTCGGCGTGAAACGCCACCACGATCAGCTCTTCGATGTGCGGCTCACCCAGCCAGGCTCGGACGACGCTGCGCGGCAGCGTCTCAAACGGGATCTCGCTGCGCTCGCGCAGGCGCTTGACGTAGTGACGAACGCCCGCCTCATCCGGCTCGGGCAGCGCGACATCGGTCGGGGCCCGCAGGATGGAACTCGCCGATGCAGAGCTGCTATCGGGACCAAACACCATCGCCGCGAAGCCCGCGGCGCGTCCTTGGCCATCGCGCTTGCCCAGCTCGAACCAGCGCACCGGCAAGTGACGACGCACCGACTGCACAAAAGCTCGTCCCGTCGCGGGGATGGTGTGCACACCGCTTAGTGCGTCGGCCAGCTCCCCCAAGAGCAAGATGTCACGCTCTGCCATGGCGGCACCATTATATCGGTGGCACCGACCTGTCGTCAGCAGCGGCAACGCTATTTCGGTGCCGTGCACAGCGGGCGCCGCCAACCCCGCGAAATCCTTGGGCTTCTCCCACGGCACAGCGCCTGCTTTGCCAATGGGCTGTCAGCGCTCGTCCGGACACGCCAGCCCACGCGGCGGGAGCCGGGCGTACCAGCGGAGGAATCCATGGCCTACGTGATTGCGGAACCGTGTTTGGGTGTGTGCGACGTGTCCTGCGTCAAGGTGTGTCCCGTTGACTGCATCCACGGGCCCAAAGAGGCGCGTGAAATTGAAGACATCCCGGAAGCCAAGCGCAAGACCGTCTTGGCCAAGGTGCAGATGTTCATCGACCCCGATACCTGCATCGACTGCGGCGCCTGCGAGCCGGAATGCCCCGTCGACGCCATCTTCGAAGCCAGCAACGTCCCCGCCAAGTGGCAAGCCTACGTCGAAAAGAACGCGGCCTTCTTCCGTCGCTAGGCCGGCCCGTCGACCGCACCTCGCGTCCCCCCTCGCTTCGCCCCCCGCGTTCCCCCGGCGACCGCTAGTACTTGTAGAAGCCGCGACCGACTTTGCGTCCCAGCCAGCCCGCCGCCACGTAGTTCCGCAAAAGCGGAGCCGGCCGGTACTTGTCTTCGCCAAGCTCGCGGTGCAGGACCTCGGCGATGGCCAAGCAGGTGTCTAGGCCAATCAAGTCCGCCAGCGTGAACGGCCCCATCGGGTGGTTCAGACCCAGCTTGATCGCCTTGTCGATGTCCTCGATGGTGCCCAGACCTTCCGCCAGCGCAAAGCACGCTTCGTTCAGAAACGGAATCAGCAGGCGATTGACGATGAAGCCCGGCACGTCGCGCGCCGTTACCACGTCCTTGCCCAGCCCGCGCGATAGCTCGACCGTGGTCTGATACGTCGCGTCGCTGGTCTGCAGACCGCGGATGATCTCGACCAGCGTCATCACCGGCACCGGGTTCATGAAGTGCATGCCGATGACCTGTTCCGGTCGCTTGGTCGCGGCAGCCAGAAGCGTGATCGAAATCGAGGACGTGTTCGTCGCCAAGATGGCCTGCGGCGACAGCACGCGATCGATCTCGATGAAGATCTTCTTTTTCAGATCTTGGTTTTCGGTCGCGGCTTCCACCACCAAGTCGCAGTCGGAAAGCGCCGCGTATTCACCAGCGGGCGTGATGCGCGACAGCAGCCCATCGCGCGCTTCCGTCGTCAGCTTGCCCTTCTGCACCAGCTTCTCAAGCGAGCTTGCAATCTTGCCCTTGCCGCGCTCTGCCACTTCGCGCGAGACATCGACCAGCATGACGGGATGCCCCTTGTCGGCGGCCACTTGCGCGATGCCGCCGCCCATCTGTCCGGCCCCAACCACACCGATTTTCTTCATGGCTAGACCCTCTCCACAACCAGGGCGATGCCTTCGCCACCACCGATACACAGCGAGACCACGCCGCGCTTGGCGCCACGTGCCTGCAGGGCGTACAGCAAGGTCACCAGCAAGCGGCAGCCCGATGCACCGATAGGGTGACCCAGCGCCACCGCGCCGCCGTGCACGTTGACCCGGCTAGCATCCAGTCCCAGTAGCTGATTGTTGGCCAAGGCCACCACGGCGAAGGCTTCGTTGATCTCGAACAGGTCGATGTCCCCGACGGACAACCCGGCACGGGCCAGGGCCTTTTCGATCGAGCCGGCCGGTGCGGTCGTAAACCACTCGGGCGCTTGCGCGTGATGACCCCAGCTTCGGATGCGCGCCAGCGGAACCAGCCCCCGGCGGCTGGCTTCGGCCGCGGACATCAGCACAACCGCCGCGCCACCGTCGTTAATCTTCGATGCATTGGCCGCCGTGATCGTCCCGTCCTTTTCGAAGGCCGGGCGCAGCGTCGCCATCTTGGCCAGGTCCGCGCGCGTCGGTTCTTCGTCGACCGCCACGATCTTGGGCGGACCTTTCTTCTGCGGCACCTCGACCTTGACGATCTCGGCGTCGAACTTGCCCTCTTTCTGAGCAGCCTGCGCACGGCGGTACGACTCTGCCGCGAAGGCGTCCTGCGCCGCCCGATCGATCTTCTTGTCGCGCGCGCAGATCTCGGCCGCCGAGCCCATGTGGAAGTTGTTGTACGGGTCCCACAGGCCATCGAAGATCATGCCGTCTGTCGCTTGCTGATGGCCCATGCGGAAGCCATTGCGCGCCGACAGCAGGTAGTACGGGACATTGCTCATCGACTCCATGCCACCGGCCACCGCGACCTCGGTATCGCCCAGCGCGATGCCCTGCGCCGCCGTGATCACGGCCTTCAGCCCGGATCCACAGACCTTGTTGATGGTCTGACACGGAACCGAGGTCGGCAGCCCCGCCCGAATCGCCGCCTGCCGCGCCGGGGCCTGCCCCTGCCCGGCCTGCAGCACGCAGCCCATGGTCACGTCGCCAACATCGCGACCTTCGACGCCGGCCCGCTGCAGCGCGGCCTTGATCGCGGTCGCTCCCAGGTCGGCTGCGGACAGCGAAGCTAGCTCGCCACCGAAGCTGCCGATCGGCGTGCGGGCTGCGCTGACAATCACCACTTCACGGCCCAGCAGGCCGCTTGTTCCCTTTGTATCTGCGCTCGTCATGATTCTGATTCCTCCGGCCCCGCAATCTATCACGCAGGGCAAGCCGCCTGCACCCGCGCAAAGGCCTGGAGACAAGCCCTGTCGACGCGGTATGCTGACCACGGCGCATTCTGGATCGCGCACAAGTGAGGGACCTATGCAGCGATTGTTTCGAGTGTCGGTCGTCGTCGCCAGCCTGGCCGGATCTGCACTTCTGGCCCAGGCCCAGGGCGTCAGCGTCGAAAGCACCAAGGTCTTCCGTAACCCCCGCGGCGAAGTCGTGACGCTGCTTCAGCTGAAGCCCATCGCCGACGGCAACGCCATCATCCAAGTCACCGGCACCAAGAGCCCGTTTGAGGGTCTGGCCCTGCCGTACAAGCGGTCAAACAGCGGCAACACCGATTCGTACACGACGCAGTGGCGCGGTCGGTCGTTTTCGTTTGTCCAGCTTCACACCCACCACCGCGAGCGCTGGGAGCTTTACGTGCCCGGCGACCTGCGCAACGGCCATCCCATCAGCTTCGACGAAGCCGCGACCAAGGCCGCCAACCCGCAGGCCATCTTGGCCCTGCACGACAAGCAGCGGGCCGACGGAACGCTGTCGCGCTTTTCAACCTTCCAGCGCAAGGACGAACAGGCCGAACACGAAAAGACGCTGGCAGAAGCGACCGCCGAAACCGACAAGGCCTGCGGCACCAAGCTGCGCGCCCAGATTGCGTGGAATTCGATCAGCGATGACGTCATCAAGACGTACTCGGTCAGCAGCTTCTGTTCGACTCCGCTTTCGACGCTGGCGACGCTGTGCAAACGATCTCCGACCGCGGCCGGCTATGTGCGCGACAAGGTCAAAGAGCTCAGCTGCAACTGGGGCGGCCCGCACAAGCTGGCACTCAGCGGAAGCAAGCTGGACTTGAGCGTCGATCCAGAAAAGTCCAACCAGGACGAGTACACCAGCAAGACTCTGGAAGCGCTTGAGGTCGCGGCGCCGCTGGCCAAGCCGACGGGTGAGGCGCCTCCGTGGGGCGATGCACGGACGCTGGGGCAGCGCGTCACGCTGTCCCAGACCGGGGTCTGCACCGACGGCAAGGGGCACTATGTGTTCTACACCCCCGGGTCAGGATCCTCGCCCCAGCTGTTCTATGGCGACGGCAAGCGCATGACGCGCGTGCCCTTGGTCGACAACCTGGGCGGCGCGACGTTCTTCGAGCCGCGCTTCTTCGATCCGGGATCCAACCCCAGCTTCCGCGGCGCCGACATTCGCGTGCATTCTTCCGTCGACTTCGACGCCAGCAAGGGCACCTGCGCCCTGCGCTGCGGGACTCAGCGGACGGAACTGAAGATCGTGCCGGCCAACAACGCCAACGATCTGCTGATCGCGGCGGCCTTTGCCCCCATCCCCACGCTGCGCGAACCGCATGCCCTGGCCCGCGATGAGCACGGCAACTACTACTACGTCGACAAGGGATCGACGCCGGCGACGGCCAGTTCGTTCCGCCTGTACATGGGGCCCAAGGGCAACCTGAAGCTGCAGAAGATGACCAACGTGGTGTCGGACTCACAAGGCGAGATCTTTTCGACCAAGACCGGCGACCTGCGCTTGATCGTCGGGCCCGGCGGCACGCAGTCGACCTGGGTCAAGGGCGCGGCGCGCACCAACCTGCTTGCCGTCCCGGTGCAGGAAAACCTGCGCATGATTTGGACCGAGCTTGGCATCTACGCCGGCGAGAAGCGCAGCAACCCCTGCGACGACATATAGACGTAGCCCCCGTTTCCCGCCGCGCGCCCCTCCCCCGCCCCCACGCAGACCCGCGAGGGGCGCCGAACCACCAACCCACCCACGATCGTCGACAACGAGCGCTCGGTCGTCTGACCGACGAATCCCGACCGTCCTTAGCGCGGCAAGATGAAGCCGTTTTCGATCACCACGCTGGGGTCGCCAGCGACGATGCGAAACAGCTCTTGGCGCAGGGCATCCAGGACGTCGGGCCGGCGATCTGCGACATCCTGTTGTTCTTCAGGATCGCGGTGCATGTCGTACAGGCTGAACCGCGGGCCGGTGCGCGTTGGGCGATAGATCAGCTTCCAGTCTTCGGTGCGCAGGGCGCGGTGCTTGGCCACGGTGACTAGCTCGCTGAAGCGCTCGGACAGCGCGATGTCGTCCTGTGCATCCACCGCGGTGGTCGACGTCACCGCTGGGTAGGGCAGCCGCTTGTCGGGCTCGAAGCCGGGGCCGCTGGCGGTAAACCACAGCTCCGTTTCGTGAAACGCCGAAAGCCCCAGCGACGCCTGTTCGCCGCGCAAAAGCGGCGACAGATCAACGCCATCCAGCGGCGGCGCATCCGCCGGAGACGGCACGCCCAGTAGCTGCAGCAGGGTCGGCACCACGTCGATGTCGCGCACGATGCCGGGCACGCGATGGGGCGGGAAGCGATGCACCGGGTCATAGACCACAAGGGGAACATGCAGCGACGGGTCGCCTTCCAGATGGTCGCCGTGGCCCATGCCGCGTCCGGGGGCGTCGTACAGGTTTTCACCGTGGTCCGCCAACAGCACCACGATGGTGGAATCGGCCAAGCCCAGCCGATGCAGACCGCTCAGGATGCGCCCGACCCCCTCGTCCGCGGCGGCCAGTGCGCCATCGTACAGCCCGCGGACCTGCGCAATGTCGGCCGGACTCTGCGGTTCACTAAGGGGAGGCTTGTGATAGCGAAAGGCCCCCTGATACTGCCCATCGGTGCGCAGGCGGTAATAGGGATCCGGTGCGGCATACGGAAAGTGCGCCGACGAAAAGAACACGGTCATGAAGAACGGCTGGCCCGCCGACTGCGCCTGCGCCAGCCGCGCCACCGCCTGATCCGCAAGCTGCCTGGCGTCGGCGAACTCGGCCAAGCTGTCCAGCTCTGGAAACCACGAGTGCGAAAGCGGTCGCCCCAGATCGGTCACCAAGTACGGCAGGATGTTCTTGTGCAGCGTCAGCGCGCGCTGCAGCACGATGGTGCGCGCGTCGAAGGCCGGCACCAGCGTCTGATCGTAGCCCAGCCCAATGCGCGAAAAGATCTCGCCGCAGAAGTCCGACAGCACCGTCGTGCGGTATCCGGCATCGTGCAGCAGCTTCGGCAGGGCCGGTGGCACACTGGCCCGCTGCTGCAGCGTCGGGAACATCGTCCGGATGCCATGCCGGTGCGGATAACGCCCGGTCAGCAAGGTCACCAGCGATGGAAACGTTCGTGGCACGGTCACGCGCGCCGAATCAAAGGCCACGCTGCGGGCGGCAAGCCCCTGAATCGCCGGCAGCAGCGGTCGGTCGCCCCCCTGCATCGTCAGTCGATCGGCGCGCAGGCTGTCGATCGCGATCAGCAGCACCGATGGGCGACGCGCAACCGGCTGCGTGGGCGTGGCGCGCTGGGCGGTGGTGGGCGGCGACGACGGCTCTGGCGGCATCGGCCCGCGCAGCGCGTACCGGCAAGATTGGTGACGG
>JAYRFD010000998.1:0-2433 GCA_041908565.1 Polyangia bacterium
AGAGCACCATTTAGAGGGGTGGGGTCAGACATGGCCAGATATTACGCCCAGATAACCCAACATGATATCACCCGGGCGGCGTGGTTTTTGGCCATTCTCGCGTCGGAATTTCGGTCTCTTCGGTGTCTGGGCGCGCGGGGGCAGAGGGGTCCAACGCATCGCCCACCCCAGGCGCATGCGGTCGGCTGTTAGGCGCACAGGGTGGGCGCACCGCCGACTGACGGGAAGCAGCGACGGCAAACAAGGAACGCGAAGGCTGCGTCGGCCGGCGAAGGCTACGTCGACCGGCCAGCGCTACGTCGACGGACCTGCACCGCGAGCAGCAGCCCGGAAGATAGCGCGGGCCATCAGGCTGGTCTCGGCATCGGCGCGGGCTTGGTTGATGCGCTGATACGCCTGCGTAACCGCTGCGTCGTCGGGGGCGGCGCGGTGGGCAAGCTCAATCAGGTGGCCGGCCAGCGGCAGCTTGCCCTGCTGCAGAAGATCCAACGCCCGCGCGCACAGCGCCGCGGCGCCGCCAGCTAGCATCGAGATCTCATGCGCCAAATCCGCTTCGGCGGCGGGCTTCAGGTGGGCCGGGTTGCCATCCCACCAGCCGGCGTACAGACGGTACAGGTTGCGCACGATGAACTGCGGATCGTCATAGGTCGGACGCAGGTAGGGACGCGACAGAAGCTCTGTCGGGAGACGCACCTGTTGCAGCACGGTGTCCAGCGGAGCGCCCTGGTTCAACAGCGCCAGCGTCTGGTCAACCAGCGAATCCAGCAGGCTGGCCGTTTCGTCAAGGGCCTGTCGCACGCGATCGCGCCCGACGATGGGCGGACCGTGGCCAGGCATCAGGATCGAGACATTTAGGCGCTCCATCTTGCGCAGGGCCTGCGCCCAGTCGCGGGGATAGCGCTGCACCTTCTGTGGGTTGCCGCAGTTCGGCGACGCCCAGATGAACAGGTCGCCCGTATAGATCGCATCGACCGACGGGATGTGGGCCCACAGGTGATCGTCCGTCTCGCCGCGGTCGTGATGCAGATGGATGTCGACTCCGCCGACGGTCAGCGTGTAATCGCCGTCGATGTCGAGGTCGGGGTAACGGAACTCCGTCGGGAAAAACGGCACCGGAAAGCCAAACTGCCGCGCATTGATGACGCCGTTGTAGCCCGCGGTCAGGCGATATCGATCAAAGCGGTCGCGACACGCGCGGTGAGCAATCACGCGCACGCGCCGCCCCTGTTCCTGCGCCGCCCGTTCAAACGGTGGCAGGCCGAAGACGTGGTCGACGTGACCGTGCGTGTACACGGCCGTATGCAGCGGAGCCGACGAAAAGCGCTGCACCGATTCAAAGACGGCGTGCGCATGAAACATGCTGCTGGTGTCGATCAGCACCAGACCTTCATCGGTTGTGACGGCCGCCGCATTCGCAAAGGCAGCGACGAAGCCCAGCCCCGGTGCAAGCGGTGCCAGGCCAACCTGGGTGCTGGTCGGCGTCACCGCGGTCTCGGTCAGTTCGCCCCGCCATGCGCTGTCGGCCCAGCCTAGGATCTCGCTCATTGCAACCTCCTGTTCCGTATCGTCGCGCGAACGGCTGAACTTCGATAGTCGCTGCCGCTGCTTTGTTGATACACTGCGACGCCATGTCGAAGTTCATCGTTGAGCACAAGCGGACTCATTACTGTGGGGACCTGCGCGCCGCGCACGTCGGGCAAAAGGTCGTTCTGTTCGGCTGGGTGGCGGGACGCCGCGACCTGGGCGGACGCATCTTCATTGACCTGCGCGATCGCACCGGGCTTTCCCAAGTGGTCTTCGGACCCGACATCGATCGCCGGCTGGGCCAGTTGGAAGGCGGCGCCCACACGCAAGCCGACGCCCTGCGCAGCGAGTTCTGCATCGCCATCGCCGGCACCGTCGTCCTGCGCACGACATCTGGCGGACAGACCAACACCAAGCTGGCCAGCGGAGAGATCGAAGTCGAAGCCAGCGAGCTGCAGATCTTTTCGCGCGCCGACACGCCGCCCTTCCAGATCGAAGACGACGTCGAGACTCGCGAAGAGATCCGCCTGAAGTACCGCTATCTGGACCTGCGACGCCCCGTGCTGCAGCGCAACTTCCAGCTGCGCAGCAAGCTGTACCGCCTGACGCGCGACTACTTCCACGCGAACCAGTTCATGGAGCTGGAGACGCCGTTTATGGTCAAGTACACGCCAGGCGGCGCGCGCAACTTCCTGGTGCCGTCGCGACTGAACGCCGGCAAGTTCTATGCGCTGGCCGAATCGCCGCAGATCTTCAAGCAGCTGTTCATGGTTGCCGGCATGGATCGCTATTTCCAGATCGTGCGCTGCTTCCGCGATGAAGACCTCCGCGCCGACCGGCAGCCTGAGTTCTCGCAGATAGACTGCGAGATGTCGTTCGTAGACCAGGAAGATATCCTGAACACCTTCG
>JAYRFD010000999.1:0-1678 GCA_041908565.1 Polyangia bacterium
CGGTCAAGACGCCGCGGGAAATGACGGTCGGTCGTCGCCAGCGCCACGTCAGCAGCGCTGCCAGCAGGCCACACGCTAAGGGGCCAAACCACAGCCACAGCAGCGTCGTGGACTCGCCTGCGCACAGGGGGATGCTCAGCACTCGATCGCGCGTGTCGCTGCGAGGATCGTTTTGCCCGCGCGGATCGTCGGAATAGACCAAAAGCGCGCCGTACGCTTGCCGACGTCCAGGGGCCGCTTGATAGCCGACGCGGACCGTGCGCTGGGCCTGCGGAGCCAGCGTCTGCCCGGGCACGAGCGGATCGCCATCGGACACGATGTGAAAGCCTGCCGAGTCGGGGCTCAGCGAGACGCCAAAGATCGTCAGCGGGCTGTCCCCTGCGTTGAGCAGAGTGACCCTTAGCATCGCAGTGCTTGGTCGATGCGCAGCGTCGGCGGCCGGGTCGGCTTCTGTCGCGTGGCTGGGCGGGCTTTGAAGCATGCGCGTCGGCTGGCCGACCAGTCGCGGGACCGCGTGTGCTGTGGCGGCCCACGCAGCGGACAGGAAAAGCAGACACAGCGTTGTCAGCAGGTGCCGGCAGACTGTCCCCATGCATCGCGTGTGGCGGATAGAACAGCGACGGGGCTGGCGGGACCCTGGATGCCATGCCATGCGACGTGCGCGCATCACCACAGCCCCCGGATGCACAGCCACAGGTGCAGCGCCAACAGAACCGGCGATACGCAGGGCAGCAGCGCTTGTGCTCTTTGCCGCGACGGCGCACGCCTGCGATACAGCGCCTGTACCGACGGCACCAGCGACAGCCCACTTGCCATCTTGCAGCCGATGGCCAGCAGCCACAGGGCCAGCAGCACGCCGTGCAGGGGCAGCCCCAGAAAGCGCTTGTGTCCGAAGTGTTGTCGCAGCGCGGCGGGCGGCGCAGATGCCACGCGGATCTCAGATTCTTCGTCGACCGACCGCGCGGATCGCAGCAGACCCTCTGCCGATAGATCCAGGCTGGGATTGGGCGAAACTCGCCCATCGCTGGTCGTGGATTCCGCGACCCGATCCCGCGTGGCATCGGCAGCACCGACCTGCGATCCTGTGGCCGGGGTCGACGGAGGCATCGCTGCGACGAAGCCTTGTCCGGCGCGTGAAAAAGCACCGCCTTGTGCCCAGAAAAACAGCGCGCAGGTCAGCGCAAACAGGCCATCTGCCAGCAGACCTCGACGCAGGAATCGCGAGGCAGGACGCGGGCGTGGGGTCTGGGCCGTCGGCGGAAGCACATCCTGGGTCAACAGCGCGCCCGTCCAGCTAACGGCAAACCACAGCAGCCCCAGCCACAGCAGGCTGCGAACCCATGGCAGCGGCGCCAGCAGGCTGATCAGCGACAAGCTGGCCAGCGTCGGGCTGCGCAGGGACACGGCGCGATCGGCGGCGACTCGCTGCAGCAGGCTGCCCAAGAACAGCCAGGCCAGCATCACGCCAAACAGCGCAAGCGGCAGCGAAAGCTGTAGCTGACGCAGAGGCTCGGGCAGGGCGCTGTCGACCGGGCTGGCAAGAAGCATCGACGGTGGCTATCCCATTGCCGGCGCACAACTGTCAAGGCGGCCAGAGGGTTTCTGGCTTTCCGGCTTTCGGCATCGGGTCAGCAAACGACCCGCGATTCGGATACCCGTGGTCCTCGATCATCGAACC
>JAYRFD010001000.1:0-4428 GCA_041908565.1 Polyangia bacterium
ACAGCCAGGCTGGTGCTGCTGCTGGCGCCCGACAGCGTGCCGGCCATCAGCAGGCCCACATCGGATGCAGGCAGAGCGGTCGTCAGTTCCTTGATCACGCTGGCCGAAAAGCGCGTCGAATCGTAGTTGATGCGGGCCACCTGCTTGCCGGCTGCCGTCGAGTTCAAGACTTCATGGCGATACGGCGGGCAGGATGGGCAAGCGACGGGAAGCTCGCGAACGCGGGCATGGGTTCCGGTCGGCAGCGTCGGTGCTGGAGTGGGAGCCGGGGCATTGCTACGCGCCTGCCAGGCTTCATCCACCACCAGCTTGTCGAAGGTCCGCCCGACGATGGGACCGGTCTTGACGATGCGTCCGTGCAGAAGCGCGCGTCCCATGCTGACGTCCATCTTCAGCGTGTCCAGCGTCGCGGTGTCAAGGCCCAGCGCGCTGTAGTCAAACTCCAGAACGCGGCACTCGGGCTGGGCGCTGCCGTCGCTGCAGGTGGTGGTCGCCTGGTTGACGCGCTTGGTGAACAAGCCCCCGCAGTAGGGATAGGCGCAGCGCCGCAGGTCGGGACGCGTGACGATGAAGTACGTCGAGTTTGAGTACGCGGCAACGGGCGCGCCAAGCTCATCACCCATCGTCTGCAGTTCCTCTGCGGACTCAGCGATCGCCTCGTCGGCGCTGGGGGCGCAAGCGGGCAGCAGGGTCAGCAGGGAACCAAGACTTAGGCAGGTGGCCAGGATTGGGAAGCGGCTCTCTCGTTTCATAACAACCTCCAGTTGGTGAGCCCGCAGCAGGCTATTCGTCGCGATGGACGGTGCTGGGGGAAAAAGCGGGAAGACAGACGGCGATGTACTCGGCACCGTCTGCATCGGGGGTGGAATAGCGAACCCACTCGCCAGCGCGGGTCCAGACGGCCTGGCCGGCGCGACCATCCAGGGCCTGTGCGCCGTGCGCGGACTCGACGCGCAGGCAGCCGCGCAGGACCACGGTGTACTCGTCGAACTCGGGGGTCTGGCCGGGCTCGACCCAGCCGCCGGGGCTTCGCATGTGGGCCAGGCTAAGCGCGCCGGTTTGGCTGTTTACTCGTCCCACATACTCGTCGATGATCTTCGGCTTGTTGCCGGCAGCCTGGATGCGCGTCGGCTGCGGGATCAGCACAGGCATGGTTTTCTCCTGTTCGGGTTGGCGTAGGTCGAGGCGATGAAGGTCGGGCCAACGCGCCGTCGCTGGCCGCGCCGTTGCCGAGAAACTTCGTCGAGCGCAAAAGGCTCGCTCGAAGCTGGCGCAGTTGCATTAACATAAAAGGCAATCTTTTGGCGACAGGAACAGAACCATGCTGAGCAGCCCAAAAGGTGGGCTGTTCGCCGGACGCTTCGAGCTGGAACGCGAAGCAGGTAGCGGGGGCACTGGCGCGGTCTACTGCGCTCGCGATCACTTCAGCGGTGACCGCGTTGCCCTCAAGATCCTGCATACGACCGGCGGCTCTCACCAAGAAGCAGAGCGTTTTTCACGCGAAGCCCAGTTGTTGGCCGAGCTTTGCCATCCAGGCATCGTTGCCTACGTTGCGCACGGCACCACCACCGACGGTCAGTGCTACCTGGCGATGGAGTGGCTGGAGGGCGAAGACCTGGCGCGCACGCTGTCGCGCAACCCGCTTTCGATCGCCGACACCCTGCTGGTGGCGCGTCGAGTCGCGGAAGCGCTGGCCGTGGCCCACCGACGCGGCGTGGTCCACCGCGACTTGAAGCCGACCAACCTGTTTGTCGTGGGTGGCCAGCTGGACCAGTTGAAGATCCTGGACTTTGGCATCGCCCGTCGAGCCCTGACCATGGCCGCCGTTACCCGAAGCGGCATGCTGGTCGGTACGCCGGCCTACATGGCGCCCGAACAAGCCCATGGCGCGCGGCAGATCACGTCGGCCACCGATATCTTTTCGCTGGGCTGCGTGCTGTTTGAATGCCTGACCGGTCGCCCACCGTTCATCGCCGATCACGTTGCAGCCGTCTTGGCCCGCGTCCTGTTCGACGAGCCGCCGTCCATCACCAGCATTCGCCCCGAGACACCGCCGGCCTTGGAAGCGCTGATCGTGCGCATGCTGAGCAAGGACCCGACGCTGCGCCCAAGCGATGCCAGCGCTCTTTTGGCTGAGCTGCAGGAACACCACGCCGAGCTCACGTCGCTGGCCCCCGACACGACGCTGCCGCAAGCGACCGTGTCGGTGCTGTCTTCTCGCGCAGAGAGCGACCAGATCCTGGTCAACGTGGTCTTAGCCGCCCCGCGGCTTCTGCCGCTGCCAACTCAGCCAGCCGGACAGACCTTGACCATCCGTCAGTCGGAAGCCGGGCGCGCGGCGCGCGATCCACACAACACCCTGCGCATTGCGCTGCAGGACATGGGAGTCAATGCCGAGTGGCTTCTGGACGGCAGCTTGGTGGTGACGCTGGCTGCGCATGGCTACGCCACGGATCAGGTAGCACGCGCCGCACAGGTAGCGCTGGCAATCAAGAATCACTGGCCCGAAGCCCAGGTCGTCTTGACGACTGGGTTGGGCGCCGCACGACACAACATGTTGCTGGGCAATGCCGTCGAGCGAGCCGCTCGCTTGATGCGCGAACGCGAAGGCGGACAAGACCGCGTGCCCGCGCGGCCCCGCACGCAGCCGGCTATCACAGTGCCGGGAGCCGGTGTCGCGCCAATTCGTTCGACGACCGAAAGTGGCGTCTGGGTGGACGAACTAAGCGCTCGCCTGCTGGATCGCTACTACCAGCTGATCACGACTCCCGATGGGACGTTATTGACCCCATCGCAGCAGTCGCTGGATGAAAGCCGCCTGCTGCTGGGCAAAGCCACGGCCTGCGTCGGGCGCGAGCAAGAGCTGAGCACCCTCGACATCGTGCTGAACACCTGCATCGAGGAATCGAGCGCCAAGCTGGTCTTGGTCACGGCTCCCGCTGGCTTCGGCAAGTCGCGACTGCGTCACGAATTCCTGCGCCGCATCGCGATGCGCGGCGATCAAGTCACGGTCCTGTACGGTCGGGCCGAGATGGTCAGCAAAGGCTCGGCGTTCGCGGTGCTTAGCCATGCCCTGCATCGCCTGTGCAACATCCAAGCGGACCAGTCGAGCAGTGAACAACAGGCATTATTGGATGCGCGCATTCGTCGCAACTTGACCTGCCCGGCGCCCGAACAGCGGCGCATCGTCGAGTTCATCGGCGAGCTCTGCGGCATCCCATTTCCGTCAGAAAACAGCGAGCTTCTGCGGGTCGCACGCAGCGATCCCAAGATCATGAAGGAGCGCGTACAGCGCGCTTTCTTGGACTTCATCGGCGCCGAATGCACAGCCGCGCCGCTTGTTCTTGTCATCGAAGATCTGCACTGGGGCGACTCGCTGACCGTCGGTCTGATGGAGATGACGCTGCGCCAGCATGCCGACCGGCCGCTGCTGCTGGTCAGCCTGGCCCGCCCCGAAGTGCACGAGCTATTTCCCCGCCTGGGCAAAGTCTTTGGCTCGCAAGAGCTGGTCCTAAAAGGGCTCAGCAAGAAGGCCTGCGAGCGCTTGATTCATCAGGTGCTGGGCAAGAACATCGCCCCCGGTCTGGCCGACATGCTGCTGCGGCTATCCGACGGGAACCCGCTGTTCTTAGAAGAGCTGATCCGCTCCGCTGCGGAGCCCGATCCGCCAAGCAGTTCCAACACACCGCCGCCGCCAAGCGCAGACGCCAGTCGATCGGGCACGCACAAGCCGTACACGGTGCTGGCCATGCTGCAGGCTCGTCTTTCGCAACTGGATCCTTCGGCGCGTCGCGTGCTGCGCGCGGCCAGCGTCTTCGGTCAGACCTTCTGGCGCGGCGGCGTTGCCAAGCTGTTGGGCACCGAAGCCGACGGTCTGAATCGCTGGATGGATCACTTGGTGTCGCTTGAGCACATCGAACGGCACCGCGAGAGTCGCTTCAGCCGTGACAGTGAGCTGGGCTTCCGCCATTCGCTGCTGCGCGATGCGGTCTACAGCCTGCTTACCGACGTCGACCGTCGCGCTGGCCACTTGGCCGCTGCCCACTATCTGGTCGAAGCAGGCGAAATCGAGGCGCAGATCATCGCCGAGCACTTCCACCTGGGTGGCGATGATCACCGGGCCGCCGAGTATTATCTGCGTGCGGCGCAGCAGGCCTACAAGCAGCAGGATGTCGACGGCATGCTGCGCTTTGCGGCGCTGGGTCGTGACCGCACCAGCGATCCAAGTGTGCGCGGACCGCTGTGCGCGATCTTGTGTGTGGCGCATGCCTCGCGCATGGACTTTGTGGAAGCGCTGGCCGACGGTGAACAAGCGATTTCGGATCTGCCGGTGGGCAGCTTGTGGTGGTGCCGAGCAATCCAGCAGCTTTGTGTCCTGCCGGTACAGTCGGCGGAACAAGAAAGCCATGCGCAGCGCATGAACCGCCT
>JAYRFD010001001.1:0-1857 GCA_041908565.1 Polyangia bacterium
AGGGGCCATTCGTCCAGCGCCTCATGCACGTGGACGAAGGTGGCGGCGAGTGAACTCGGCGAGTGCTCGAGCCAGACACGAATCCCCACGAGCCGATTCTAGCGAGCCTCGCAGCAGGCGTATACACCCCCATCCGCGGCCTTGTCCTTCCGGTCTGGTCCTCCTGCGCCTGTCCCCCCACGAACGCCTTGGGGGCTCGCGCTTCGCCCTCACTGGATGCCGAGATCACACACGCGGGCGGCCTTCAGGGCTGCTTTCACAGACGCCTTCCAAGAGCGCCGCGCAGAGCCTCCTAGACCGACGGCACCAAGCCCCAGCGAGCGGCCCAGCGGGGCAGCAGCCGCGCAAGGATGCGGTCGAGCACGAAGTAGGCGCCGGCGGTCTGCACAAACGACGACAGCCAGAACCAGCCGTAGCTTGGATAGATGCGCGCGTACACCGGATAGACGAAGTGCGCGACGTTGACGTTGGCCGAAGGCGGCGTCAGGGCGCGCGACACAAGCTGCAGCGCCACCATCGCAAGGGTCGCGTACAGCCAGGCTCGCCGGGGGAAGCCCAGCTGAAGCAGCCCCAGCACACCCGCCAGCAAGCCCAGCCAGTGCGTCAAAAGCGAGCTAACAAAGAACTCGCCGCCCAGCACCAGATCCAGCACCCAGGTGACGTTGCCAACGCACAGCCACAGAACGCCGATGCTGCACAGCGCCGCCCCATACTGTGTGGGCCAGCGCAGAAGAAGCCCGCAGGCGATAAGCAGGTTGGCCATCGTGCAGGCCCACAGCACATCGTGCGCGGTGCCGCGCAGCACGTGGCCGCTGCTGTGGATCGCAAAGCACAGCAGCGCCACCAGACCCAGCGAGAAAGGGGAGGGTACACGCATCGCGAAGGGACTCGCCGCCGTCAGCGACCCAGCGTCTCGATGCGATCGAGCACCGTCTTTTTCAGATCGCTGGCGATCGGCTTTTCGCCCAGCCAGATGGCCCACAGATCGTGCGCCAGCCGCGGGCTCTTCGGACCCACGCGCGCCTGTCCACCCGCCTCGACGACGATGTCGCCGTCTTTGCTGGTCCGGATCAGCACGTCCTGGCCTTCTTTGACATCGTCAAACAGCAGCAGGAACGCATCGATGTCGCGTTGCAGATCCGATGGCGGCTGGCCTCCGGCGATTTGCAGCAAGCTCTCGCGGTAGGCCTTGCGCGTGTCCTTGGCCGACACGTCCCGCACAAAGTGCAGCATCGCAGCTTTGCTGAACTCGCCCAGCACGACGAACTTGTACGCCAGATCGCTGTGCAGAAGCGTCTGCCGATCGGCGCCGCCGGCCTGCAGTGCCAGCTTGGGGAAGGCCTGGCGCGCCGGATCCTCTTCGACGTACAGCGCCATGGCATAGACGCGGAAGCCCATCACTTTGCGCGCCCCAACGCCCAGAAGGACGTGGGATCGATTGTCGAAGGTCTGCAGCGTCTGAAACGTGTGCTTGGTGACCGGCTCGACAAAGGGCAGCGATGGCTGACGGCTGCGCGCGGGATTCGCAAGCTCGGTCTGTTCGCGTTCCAGCACCTGCAGGCGAGCCGTCGCGATGGCCCCTTCGCGCTTGGTGGGATTGTTGGCCAGAAAGCGCCGATACCAGTCGATGGCCGTCTTGCGATCGCCCGCTTTGTCGAAGGCCTTGGCGGCGTTGTACTGCAGCGCGCACTCTTTGGGCGCCTTTTCAGCTGCGCTGGCAAACAGGTGGGCGGCGTCGACGAACTTGCCCCCTTCGTACAGCACCAGGCCGGCCCGATACAGGCTGTCGGCGGCGCGCGCTTCGTCGGTCGTCAGGGCCATGATCGAGCCCTCTTCTGGCGGCGACGGCGGCGCGGC
>JAYRFD010001002.1:0-1852 GCA_041908565.1 Polyangia bacterium
CAACGCAGCAGCGGCGGCGCGTTCACGCCGGTCGTTCTGCCCGGCGGAGTCATGCCCAACCTGTACGACGTCTGGGGCAACGCCGGCGCGGTCTGGGTCGTCGCTGACAACGCCGTCTTCCGCTATGCCGGAGGTAGCTTCAGCACCCTGGCGGCGCCCGGCACAGGCGGCCTTCGCGCGATCTCGGGAACGGGCCCATCTGATCTGTGGGCAGCCGGTCTGGGCGGAGTGCTGATGCGCTTCAACGGCACCGCCTGGACGCGCGACAAGACCGGAGCCGGCACCGACCTGCTAGGCATCCAGATCGTCGGCAATCGCGCTTGGCTGGTCGGCAGCAACGGCACCGTCCTGCGCAAGACTCTGTAGACCCCTTCCTGCAGCACGCCAGCCGGCCACCACCGGTTGGCCCGCCTCAATCCCAAGTCCCAACGGACGCGTCGCGCGAAGCAGGCACGACGGACACGGGCATCCCCCGCCCATCTGCCATACGCGACGGACCCGGCGCCGTCCTGCCAGATATACCGATATTTTATTAATCAATAAAATCTTGAAAGTAATTGCAAGAAAATGGCACGCATTCACAGATAAACATCCATAACTTGATTACGGCATAAGTTCCGCGTCTACAAGCACAGGGGCAAGGCGGCAGCCCACTCCTTTTTCAACCAGCGGTCAGATTCCTGGGCGGCTCGGACGAAGGAGGACCCGGCAGCGAGGGGGACCCCGGCGAAGTTGGGACGAGCACCAGCGCTGCAGCGCGGCGCACAGTGGGCCTTTGCAGCCCAACCTGCGGACCGATTCTAAGTGCGCGTCATCGCGGTCAAGCTACGTCAGGCACGGTTGTCTCGACGGAAATGCATAAGATAGAACGATGCTGACCTTTGTGCGTCGTGCGGCCTTGCTTCGTACTGTGGGTCTGCTTGCGCTGCCCGTGGGTCTGCTTGGCATGGGCTGCGAGCAAGTCTTTGCGCCTTTTGTGAAGAACCACCCCGACAACTGCGTGCAGAACCCCGGCATCTGCAGCGCCGATCAGTTCTGCAGCCCGGACACGCAAGGCTGCGAGCCGAAGGTGGACTGCCGCACCGCCGCGGCAAGCTGCACCAACGGGCTTTTCTGCAACCAGAACACCGGCCTGTGCGAAACCGAGCCGCCGCCACCACGCGTCCCCACCTTCGGCGTGTGCCGACAGCCGACGTACTGCTGGGACTATCCGATGCCCCAGGGCAATGCGCTAAACGGTCTTTGGGCTAGCTCGGCCAGCGATGTCTGGGCCATCGGGGCTGCGGGAACCATCCTGCGCTACAACGGCTCGGTCTGGAGCGCGGTCGAAAGCAACGTCCAAGCCGGCTTGAACAGCGTCTTTGGCCTGGACAGCCAGAACATCTGGGCGGTGGGCAACAACGGAACCGCGCTGCGCTGGGACGGAACGACCTGGGCCGTCCTGCCCAAGCCCAACAGCCAGATCCTGCGCGGGGTGTGGGCCGGGTCGCAGAGCAGCGTGTTTGCCGTCGGCGATTCCGGAAGTGTGGCCCACTGGAACGGCACCGCCTGGACGCCGCAGAGCATCGGCACAACATCGCAGAACCTGTATTCCATCTGGGGCGCCTCACCGACGGATGTCTGGCTGGCCGGCACCAATGGGCGGACCTATCACTTCGATGGAGCGATGTGGATGCTCAGCACGCCAGCGTCGCCAAGCTCTGTCACACTGCGCGGTGTGTCCGGCAGCGCGGGCAACAACGTCTGGGCGGTTGGCAACGCCGGCAACCTGCAGCGCTTCACGGGAAGCTGGGTGAACCCGGTGTCGCCTTACAACAACATCAACCTGTCGTCGGTCCATGTCTTGTCCACG
>JAYRFD010001003.1:0-5741 GCA_041908565.1 Polyangia bacterium
GGTCAGCAGCACGCAGGCCGTCTTGATCGCGCCGCCGCGTCAGAAGATTGGCTCGGCGACGATCTCGGCGGTCAACGCCAACGGGCTGACCAGCAGCAACAACAACGCCATGGGATCGGCCAGCGCGCTGTTCTTCTTTGCTTCGCAGACGACGTTTTCGCAGGCGGCGTATCCGACGCAGGCCAACCGACCGCGCGGCGCCGCATTCGGCGATCTGAACGGCGACGGCATCCAGGACGTGGTGGTCACGCACAGAGATCAGGGCACGTACTCCGTGTTCTTGGGATCAGGTGGCGGTGTCTTCAGCCCTCTGCTGCCGCAGACAACGTTCAGCACGATCGGCGGTCAAGTGGCCAACCAGACCACGGCGCTGGTCGATCTGAACAAAGACAACCGGCTGGATCTTTTGATCGGCACCGAGAGCAGCACTTTTCACTACTACCTGGGCAATGGCACCGGCCGCGTCGATCAGGTGACCAACACCAACTACAACACCAGCGGCACGGTCTCAAACCAGACCGCGGCGGACATCAATGGCGACGGATTTCTGGATGTCATCACAGCAAACTTCGGCACCAGCAACATTGGCCTGTTCTTGAACACCAACAACAGCGCCAACCTCTATTCTGGTGGACAACTTGGGGGGCCACTCACTCCTGGCGGCCAGCCGACGCGCGTGCAGGTCTTCGACATCGACAAGGACAACAAGCTGGACTTGGTCGTGTCGATGCAGAACAGCAACGGTCCGTCCCTGGCGGTCTACTTCGGCACCGGCAACGCCGCGACACCGTTTACGGCAGCCAACCCCCTGAACTATGGCGTCAATGCCAACAACCAAGCCCCGCAGTGGTTAGAGCTTGCGGACTTCAACGCCGACGGCAAAGTCGACTGCTTGGTCAGCGATGTGAACACGGCATCGCTGCGCATGTTCCTGGGCAATGGCACCACCGCCAACACCTTCCAGGCCCCCAGCGCCCCCATCCCCGTCGGTGTCGAGCCACGTGGCATGGCCGTCGCAGACTTCAACGGAGACAACGTGCTGGATGTTGTGGTGGCCAACCGCGCCAGCAACAACGTCAGCCTGCTGTTCGGCAAGGGCGATGGCACCTTCGTCAACCGCCAGGACTTTTCGTCCGTCAACGCGCCCTGGGCGGTGTACGCGGTCGACTTCAACACCGACGGTCGCATGGACTTCGCCACGGTCAATGAACTGAACAGCGCGTTCGGCGTCAATCCAGGCAACCTCACGATCTACATGAACTCGTCTCTGTAGTCGGTGCCTTCATCGTCTGTTGGCCTTTCGTAAGAGGATCGTGCATGCGGGTTCCAACGCGGGTACTTCCTTCCTTGTTTCTTGTGGCGTTGGCAGCGCATGCCGATGCTGCGCCGGTGGTCATACGTGGCAGCCAAGCATCGGGCAACCCGCGACGGGACAGCGGGCAAGGTCTGTGCACTTCGGCCGTGCATCTAAATGCTGCGAACATGCTTGCGAACGTCAGCGCTGCGACGTACTTCCTGTCGCAGCCCGTCGGCATGAACAACGTCGACGACAAGCTGACACGCGCCGTGCCGATGGTGAACTTCACCAACGACGATTCGTCAGCCAGCAGCGACTTCAGCAGCCCGCTGCTTTTGCCGTTTAGTGCTCGCGCGGCGGCGCCGAACCCCAACGATGGCCAGAACATCGCGATGCGCGTGCGCGGCTACATCAACATCAAGAAGGCCGGCGTCTATACGTTTGGTGTCCAGGCCGATGATGGCTACGCGTTAAGCATCGCCGGCGTGCCCATCGTGCAGTCGACGCAGACCGACGTCGCGCTGCGCGACAGCCAACAGGTGCAGTTCGATCGCCCCGGTCTGTACAGCGTGCAGCTGACGTACTTTCAGCAAAGCGCGGGCGCCGTGCTTTCGCTTGCGCGATCGGATCAGCAAGATGTCGAGCTGCGATCCAGCACGACGCGCTTCCCGCAAAGCTTCGCCTTGGTTCCGCCGAGCGATCTGCACTCGGCGGTGGCCGGCACCAGCAGCTGTACCGAATGCAGCGTCGATGCCGACTGCGGCGGCGGCCAGTACTGTGGCGCCGGTCTGTGTCAGGGCTGCGCGGACAGCTCGCACTGCGGTGCAAGCTGCAGCGCGTGTCCATCCGACAAGCCGATCTGCGATGGCACCAGCTGCGGTCCCTGCACATCGGATCTGCAGTGCTTGGAAGGACAGATCTGCGACAGCGCGCTGGGCGGCTGCGTGCCTCGTCCCAGCTTGCAGTTCGCGGGCGGCTGCAGCGCCGGCCTGGGCACAGACGCACAGGGCCGCTCGGCCGCATCGAGCCTGGCCTTGTTGATGGGCCTCTTCGCTCTGCTTTTTTTTTCCAAGCGCAAGCAAGGCTGGGCCGCGGCCGCGAATAACAAAGCAAACGCCGGTCGCGCCACGTCGCTTGGTCGGTCGCTTGCCGGCCTTTTGATCGCAGCGGCCTTGGCCGTTCCGACGGCAGCAGAGGCCCAAAGCAATCCGCAGTTCAACGCGCAGACCTTCCGTCCCGACATCGGTCCGGGCAGCGCGTTTTCGGTGCAGGGCTCGTCGATTCCGCGATCGATCTTTCCGTTCGGCGGCGTGGTCTTTGAGTACGCCAATCGCCCGCTGCGCATGTTCGATGTGAACAGCGGTCAGAACTACGCCAACACCGTGACCGGCATGCTGACCGCGCACGTGATGCCGGGCGTTGCGGTGGCGCGCTTTCTGGCCCTGCTGGTCGATGTGCCTATCGTCCTTTACCAAGGCTTTGATGGACGCACGCCGTTTGCAGATGTGCCGCTTTCGCCCACCGTCGCGGGTCTGGGCGATGTGCGAGCCTTGGCCAAGCTGCAAGCCGCCGACAACCACAGCGGCGGCTTCGGCGTTGCGCTGACCGCCGAGTTTTCCTTCCCAACCGGATCGGCGCAGTCGTTCCGCGGCGAAGGAACCACGACCATCCTGCCGCGCTTGGTCATCGACTATCGCTTTGCGGGGAACGCGTTTGTCGCCTTCAACGTCGGCTACCTGATCCGCACATCGAATCGCTACGTCGACTATGGCCTGGTGCGCGTGACCGATCAGCTGCGATATGGCCTGGGCATCGGCGTGCCGCTGGTCAAGGGACTGATGGCCCTGGGCGAAGTCGCGGGTGCATTTAGCTTTTCACGCTTGGACGGCGGACCGTTTTACGCGCCGCTGGAAGGGCTGCTGGGCGTGCGCTATCGCCATCGCAAGGGCATCGAAGCCACCGTCGGTGGCGGCGGCGACTTTACCAACGCGGTGGGCTGGCCAAACTTCCGCGTGCTGGGCAGCATCGCGTTCATCCCGCAGGCTCGCCGAGCCGCGCAGAAAGCGGCGCCCGAAGTCGTTCCCGATGTGATGGAACAGCCCGCGCGCCCCGCCCCTGAACCGGTCGAGCAACCAAGTCCGCCGACCGTCACGCCGCCGCCGCCGGTGCAGCCCGCGACCGTCGAGAAAAAGGACGAAGATCGCGATCAGGATGGCGTGCCCGATCGGGAAGATGCCTGCCCCAAAGAAGCAGGCTCCGCCGAGACCAAAGGCTGCCCCGATGCCGACCGCGATGGCATCCCCGACAAACAAGATCAGTGTCCAAACCAGGCAGGCGTAGCGGCCAAGAAAGGCTGCCCCGACAACACCGACACCGACAAAGATGGCGTCGTCGATCGGGACGATCAGTGCCCAAGCGAAGCAGGCAGCGCCGACAATCGCGGCTGTCCGGATCGCGATGAAGATCGCGACGGCATCGTCGATCGCTTGGACAAGTGTCCCAAGGTGGCGGGCAGCAAAGAAGACGAAGGCTGTCCGCTGATGGAACTGCAGGACGACACCATCAAGCTGGCGCGGCCGATTCGCTTCATGCAGGACTCGGTCACCATCGACAGCGGCTCGCGACCGGCGCTGGCGGCCGTGGCCAAGGCGATCCGCGACGACAAAAGCCTAAAGAGCGTGGTCATGGAAGTGTCGGCAAGCGGCGACAAGAAAGCCGCCAAAGGCCTGGCGAAGAAGCGCGCGCAGTCGCTGCAGAAGCTGTTGGTCGATGCCGGGATTTCCAAGAAGGTGCTGAAGGTGAAGCCGGCGAAGGATGCGGGCGGCGATGAGGTATCGAAGATCGAGCTGCAGCGCGCAGGCGGCAAATCCACCAGCAGCAGCGACGGCGCAGAACCGAAAGAAGGACGCCGGCATCATCGCCGCAGCAAGAAGTAGCCTGGGCGGAGCGTCAGCCGCCAAGCCCCACGATCACTGCAGGTTTTCTTCCAAGATCGCGATCATGTCGGGATCGCCCAGCACGCGCGGCACCTTGACCTGCGTCGGCGAAGCACCGCGGGAAACGAAGATGTCGCGCAGCCGACGGAAGGTGCCGCTGCGCACCAAGCGCACCTCGGCCGTGCCGATGCGATGCGACTTGCGCGACAGCTCGTACAGCGAGTTGCTTTGGCACAGCGCACTGTCGATGGAATCGACCAGCTTGCCGACCAGCGCCGGGACATCGACCGGCTTTTCGCTGGCCCCCAGTTCCAGATAGAACACATAGCGCTGCGGCAAGCTGTCGGTGTCGATGCGCGTCGTGAAGTCGGCTAGCTGCAAGCCGGCGATGCCGGTCGATCGCAGGAGCGCCGTGTACGCCGCGCGCTCCGACGTTTTTTCGCCGCAGATGTTCAGCAGCGCACCGCGACGATGCATGAACTCGACAAGAGGCGCGCGCTTGTAGTGACCAATCACTTCGATGATGTCACCCAAGCGATAGCGATACAGGCCGCTCCACGTTGTCAGCACCACTTCGTAGCGATGGCCAACCTGTAGCTCGTCTAGCTGCCAGGTCTGGGGCTGCGGTTCGTCCAGGTGACCTTCGGGAATGAACTCGCAGTACGCTTGGCCGGGAATCAAGGCATAGCGCGCGGCATCCAAGCCAATTCCGATGCCCAGCACCGCTTCCGTCGACGCATAGATCGACGAATACACCGGCAGATCGCCCACGTAACGAAGCAGGCGCTGCGCGTACAGCGCGAAGCCACCGCTGGTCACCGTGTTGATATAGGTCAGCTGGGGAAATAGCCGCGTGGCGATGCCATCCATACCGGCGGATAGCTCGTCGGCAAGCCAGGCCGCCAGGTCCGGCTGCGGATACAGGCGGGCCTGCAGCGCCTTGCGCAGCACCGGATCGATGTTTGGCACGCCCAACAGCGTCCCGTGACGAACGTCGTACACAAGCTCGGCGGCGCGGAGTTCCAGCGTGTGGAACAGGTCCAGGACCGTCGAAGCAAAGGGCGCGCTGATGTAGTGCGCATCGCCGCTGATCAGTGCGAACAGCAGGTGCACGTACAGCGCATCGGCTTGGTTTGGAACCTGATACGACTCGGGGGGCGAGGTCCAAAACAAGCTGCTCATGCGCAGCATCTTGCGCATGCCCAGCGCAGTGCCCGGCCCGACGGGCAAGCCGCTTGGGGTCTGCCCCGGCACGGTGGCGTTCATCAGCAGAAGTCCACGCCCGCCACGCTGCGTTTCGGGCAGCAGATCGGCCACAAAACCCTGCGGCAAGAACATCATCGCAAGTGCAGTCTGCCGTCGCTGCTGATTGGAAATAGGAACCAGCTTGCTCTTGCCCGTCGTGCCCGAGGTCAAGCCGAAGCCGCTCAGCTTGTCTACGCACAGCACATTGCGCGCGCCGTTGCTCATCCGTTCGATGTCGGCGCGAAAGTCGTCGTGGGTGGCCA
>JAYRFD010001004.1:0-1578 GCA_041908565.1 Polyangia bacterium
CTTCGGTATCGCGAAAGCGCAGGGCTTCCCGCGCCGTCGCGCCGTCGCCCCCGCCGATGATCAACCAGCGGGCGCGCGACGCAGCCAGCAGTGCCGCCGGGAAGACCAGCGCGGGTGTGTAAATCGGATCGATGACCTCGGTCAGCTGCACGGTGCCGTCGATCAGCAGGCCGCGGCCGAATTCCTCAAAGTCGCCGATCTGGACGCGCGACGTCAGGCCCACGGGCGGCGGCAGCGTCTCTTGCGCATCGAACAGCCACGGCGCCGTGCGCTTCAGCAGCAGCGTGCGCCCGCGGCTGATCATCTCGGTGTGGACGTGGGGCCAGTCCGTCATGGGGCGGATCCTTCTGGGGCTGGGCGGGCCCCTGGGGGCTTATTGGAGTAATTAGTCATATAATCAAAAATAGACAGAGCATTTCTGTAAATTAAATTCAAAAATATGTCGATCTTGGAATTAAATACGACTTATTTTAAGTTGCATGATTGCGCTGTGAGAACTCCAACATAGTCCTAGCAGCGCGTTGCAAAAGTCCCACATCGCCCCTTGTCAGTAGTAGCCGGCTCTGATCTAGTGGCGTCATCGTCCGAGGGTGCGCGTCATGGCGATGGGACAGAAGCAGGCTCAGCAATCGCAGTTGTTTGTGACACACAGTCAGCTCCCGCAGTCGTTGGGACATCCGTTCTACGTGGTGCTGGAGCGGGAGCTTCGGCAGGCGGGATTTGATGCGTTCGTCGAGTCGCTGTGCGCGCCGCTTTATGCGGCACCGATGGGGCGGCCGTCGATTCCGCCGGGCGTGTACTTTCGCTGTCTGTTTGTTGGGTACTTCGAGGGGATTCGTTCCGAGCGCGGGATTGCGTGGCGCGTGGCGGACTCGCTGAGTCTGCGCAATTTCCTGGGCGTGGGACTGGAGCAACAGACCCCGGAACATTCGACGCTGTCGCGCACGCGAGCGCGGCTGCCGCAGGCGATTCATCAGCAGGTCTTCGACTGGGTCTTGGCGCGGCTGGGAGAATCCGGACTGGTCTGCGGACGGACTCTGGGAATCGATGCCTCGACGCTGGAAGCCAACGCCGCGATGCGTTCCTTGGAGCGACGCGACAGCGGCCAGCGCTATCAGGACTTCCTGTGCGACTTGGCCAAGGCCGAAGGCATCGCGAACCCGACCAAGGAAGACTGCGCGCGTCTGGATCGCAAGCGCAAGAACAAGGCGAGCAACGCCGAGTGGGCCAGCGCCACCGACGCGGACACGCGCGTCACCAAGATGAAGGACGGGCGCACGCACCTCGCCTACAAGAACGAGCACGCGGTGGATCTGGACACCGGCGCCATCGTGGCCGTGACGGTGCAAGAGGCGGACAAAGGAGACACGCAGAGCCTGCCTGCGACGGTGGAGCAAGCCGAAGCGAGCTTGCTTTCAATTCGCGAGGAATCGGCGCGAAAAGCCCGACCCGAATCCGGAATCGAAGAAATCGTCACCGACAAGGGCTACCACAGCGACGAAACGCTGCGTCGGTGCGAAGAAAAAGGAATCCGTACCTACATCAGCGAACCGAAACGGCAGCGACGGTGGAAAGGCA
>JAYRFD010001005.1:0-16487 GCA_041908565.1 Polyangia bacterium
CATGAACGACAAGTCCCTGCCCGAGCGATAGTAGGCGGGGCCGACCGCGATCGCGGGGGAGGCCAGGGCGCTTACTTGCTGGTGGGTCGGGCGTTGCTGTTGGCGGGCTTGTTGCCACCGTGGCGTCGCTTTTCAAGACCGCGCAGGCGAGCGCGCCAGGCGCGGGCCGTGGCGTTTTCCGGATCTAGCTGCAGCGCGCGATCCAGACAGCGCAGGGCTTCGGTGTCGTCTTCGCCGTTGTGGTAGCACAGCGCTTGGTTGCTCCACGTCACGGCGTGTTCGCCGAACAGCTTCAGCGATAGCTCGTTGAAGCGGATGCCATCGCGGGGGCGGTTCAGCATCAGATAGATGCGCGCCAGCTCGAAGGGCAGGTCGCGGCCGATGGGGACGAAGTTGTCAAAGACGCGCTCTAGCATCACGACCAGCTCGCGCCGGGTCTGATCGCCGGTGCTGGGCACCAGATCGATGATGCGCTGCGCGTTGTCCAAGATCACGTTGGGGTCAAAGCGCGACAGCCGCAGCAGCGTGAACAGGCCATCCATGCTGAGGTTGCTGCTGGATTCGCGCACGGCGCTGGCATGCGTATAGAAGTCATACGGCCCGAAGTCATCGGCGTGCGTGCCGTAGGCGAGGATCGTATCGGCGAACTGCTCGCGCAGCGTCGCATCGCCGCGGCCAAACAACAGGGCCACGCACTTCAAGCTCTGCTGCAGCTGACTGCCGGTCAGGGCGATGCCTTTTTCGGCGGTGGTATAGCTGGAAAGCGCGTGGTAGTTCACCATCGTCGAGATGCAGCCATGCGACTGCAGGTACTGATCGCTGAGGAAGAACAGCTCCTCTTCTTCGGTGTAGCCCTTGTCGGCGGACAACAGAAGAACGCGGTCGCGGCTAAGCGCGCGCAGGCGCGACAGGCAGCGCAGCGGTCCGATGGGAAACAGGACGTGCGTATCGGCGAGTCCGGCGCGGTAGGATTCTAAGATCCCGTCGAAGACGGGGTCCTGATAGCGCGGCAAGGCGCAGGGCTGATAGTCGTAGTGCGCCGTGATGTCGACCATGCAGTTGGGGTCGGCAAGCGGCGGCTTGGCGCTGGGATGACGCAGCGTCACCAGCGCTTCTTGCAGCACGCCATCGCGAATGCGGAAGGCGTCTTGGATCAAGCTGTCGAGGATGTAGTTGGCAAAGACAATCAGCGGATTGTCGACCGTGCCGGGCTGCAGGCGAGCACCGCTGCGCCGCAGGTGCAGCTCTTCGCTTTTTTCGCCGTCGAAGATCGCAAAGTCCAAGACACCTTCATCGCGGAACGGAGCCAGGTCGGCCGACTGACCCCAGGCCGTCAGGTTGCTCTCTGCGATGTCGGTCATGACATAGCGGACGTCCAGCTGACGCACGGACGAGCCGCGCAGCATCGGCAAGAAGCGGCGCAGAAACAGGAAGGACAGCAGGCCGTGTCCGGCGGCTAGCTCGACGATATAGATGGGCTTCTGCGGGTCGATGAAGCCGGGGATGCGCAGGGCGTCGCGCAGGAAGGACAGCACGATCTGCGCGTAGCAGTTGGCGACAAACGGATTGCTGGTGACGTAGAAGGGAATCTCGCCGCTGGACCACGCCGCGGGGCCCTTGTGTTCGTAATAGCGTCGCGTCAGCGACCACAGCATCGATTCGGACAGGCGCTTGCCTTCTTCGATGGCAAAGCCGACGGGGGCTGATTCGGCCCCTTCCTCGCGCGCCGCTCCAGCCGGCGGCGAAGGCGGAGGCGTTCCCGGCTGCCCCGCGTTGGCGGCAAGAGGGTCGGACGCGTGCGCGGACGATGGCTTGTGCGACATGGATGGTTGGCTCATGCGAGATCTCGAGGAATTTTGCGATGTTATCACGACAAAAGGACGGCGCGTGGGCCACGATCGTGGTACGCGGCAGGCATGCTGAATCGCGATCGAGTGGATGCCGCAAATGCCCACGGCCGGTGGGCTGGACTTGGGCTTCTGTTGTGCGGGCTGGGCCTTGCCTGTGGCGGCCCGCTCTCTGAAGGCACGGAATCGGGCGAGCCAGCGCTGGCCGAGCGTGAGCTACAGCTGACCGCCTCGATCCCATCGGCCCCGCGTGAGCTGCGGGCGGCCTGGGTGGCGACCGTCTACAACCTGGACTGGCCGTCGCGCGCGACGCTGTCGGTGGCGCAGCAGCAGGCAGAAGTTGTGCAGATCTGCGAACAAGCGCAGGCCCTGGGCCTAAACGCCATCGTGCTGCAGGTGCGGCCATCGGCGGATGCGATGTACGCATCGACGATCGAGCCCTGGTCGGCCTACCTGACGGGAACCAGCGGCAAGGCGCCCAGCCCGGCGTATGACCCGCTTTCGTTTTGGGTCAGCGAGGCGCACAAGCGCGGCCTTCTGCTGCATGCCTGGTTCAATCCGTATCGCGTGGCTTTGCCCGGAACCGCGGCTGGCATGGCGGGAAACCACATCAGCAAGCGCCGCCCCGACTTGGTACGCAGCGTCGGCAACTACCTGTGGATGGATCCCAGCGAGCCCGACACCAAAAGCTACACCTTGGACGTCATCAGCGATGTCGTTCGGCGCTATGACATCGACGGCGTACACATCGACGACTACTTCTATCCGTACCGATCGTATTACCCGGCCGGCGGCGACTTTCCCGACGACGTGAACTGGAACAAGTACAAGGCGGGCGGCGGCCCGCTGAGTCGCGCCGACTGGCGGCGAGGGCACGTCAACGACCTGATCCAGCGCATGTACGCGCGCATCAAGGCCGAGCGGCGCAGCGTGCTGTTTGGGGTGGCGCCGTTTGGCATCTGGCGACCGGGCAACCCGCCGGGCGTCGTCGGGCTCGACGCGTACAACGAGCTATATGCCGACTCGCGTCTGTGGCTGAACAGCGGCTGGCTGGACTATTTCGCGCCGCAGCTTTACTGGCCGATTGCGCCGGCGGCCCAAAGCTACACCGCGCTGGTTGACTGGTGGCGGGGCGAAAACAAGGCCAGTCGTCACCTGTGGCCGGGCCTGGCCACCAACCGCGTCAGCGACGGAAGTTATCCCGTGCGTGAGATCGAAGATCAGATCCGCGAGACGCGTCGTCGCCCCGGCGCCAGCGGAAACATCCACTACAGCTACAAGGTCTTTCCGCGCAACCCATCGGGCTTGAGCACCACACTGCGCAGCGGTCTTTATGCCGATCGCGCCGTCGTGCCCGCTTCGCCTTGGCTGGACAGCACCGCTCCGGCCCGCCCCGCGGTCGCAGGCATGCGCGAGGGCGGTAGCTACATCCTGCGCATCGCTGCCGGCAGCGGAGGGACCGCGCCGTTTTGGTATGTCCTCTCGACCAAGCGAGCCAGCGGCTGGAGCAGCGACACCATCCCCGCCGGCGGTGGATCGGTTCGGTACACCTTGGCCAGCACCACGGGCATCTTGGGCTTGGTGGTCCGCGGCGTCGATCGCCTGGGCAACGAGAGCGGCCTGACCTGGTCCACCCCCAAGCCGTAGGTCCGGGCCATCCATCCAGGCCATTGGGCAGCCGCCGAGCCGCTCGCCAAAAAATGACGGGTCGGCTGGGCCCGCGGCAAAAAAGCGTTGACAGTCTGCGGAGATCCGCAGTACCTACTGAGTCGCTTCGCACCGCGAAAGTGGCGGAACTGGCAGACGCGCAGGATTCAGGTTCCTGTGGGGTAACACCTGTGAGGGTTCGACTCCCTCCTTTCGCACCCAACAAAAGCCCGACTGGGATTCCCAGCCGGGCTTTTTGTTTTTCTGGCTCTGCGCGTCGGTTCCTGCGGCGGACGGAGCGTTCGTACCAGCGTTCGTTGCTTGGTTCGCTGCTGTCGTCAAATCGCCGACCGCGGATTGTTTGACTTGGCCCAGGCGCGATCGTATAGCCGGCGCATGCGGGCTTCGGGTGCATTGGATCTGCGAAGTGCCCGGCTGTCCTTGGCTTGGGGGCTGTCGGCGCTTTGTCTGTTCGCAAGCGGCTGTGGGCCGACGCAGCGCTTCTATGGTCAGGTGCTGCGCGTCAGCGGCGATCACAACGACTGGCTGGAAGACGAAAGCGCGCCACTTCTGCACTGGGATCGCGGGGCCGGCGTCTACCGCGGGGTCGTCGAGCTACCGGGCGACGCCATCGCTTTGCAGCTTTCCGCGCCGCGCACCGAGGTCTGGATTGGCGCAACGCTGCAGGATGTCGAGTCCGATCGTGCCCTGCCAGCTCTGCCTGCCACCGTCGCGACAACGGCCTTTGGTGCCGATCAGGCCAAGTGGCTGCATCCGATTCGCGTGGCCACGCCGCTTTCGGCCCGTTATGAGCTGACGTTCCAGCCGCGCTCTGGACAGCTACACGTCGATCTGGCCAGCGATGCAGAGCGCGATCAGCCGGCCGCAGCCGCCCTGCTGATCGCCGCACTGCGTGGGTCCGATCGACTGCCAGCAGCCGAGCAAGCGCAGCGCCTGGACTTCTTGCGGCAGGCCTTCCGCGAACAAGCGATCGAGACGCCGATTGCGAGTTATGTCGGCACTCCCCAGCGCCACATCGCGTTCACCTTCCTGGACTGGGATGCGACGCCGGCGCGGACCGTGTCGGTGTCGGGCGACTGGAATCGCTTTTCGTCCCAGGGAGATCCGCTGCTGCCGGTTCTGTCGGGACGCCTGCGTCTGCGGGCCCTGCCAGTGCCGGCTCCGCGCATCGAGTACTTGATTGACCGGGACGGCACGCGGCGCGTCGATCCCTTGAACCTGGAAGTCGCTTGGAACGGCGAAGCGCTGCCGCCCAACCCCAGCAACCTGCTGGGCGGCAACATGGGCGAGCTTCGTTCGGTTGCGCTTGCCCCCGGTCAAGTCGATCTGGGTCCGCGCCTGCGCCGCTTGCCCTTGCCCGCTGGCTCGCTTTCCGATCTGGGCATCGGCGAGGCCTTGGTTCAGCTGCCCGTCGGCTACGCGCAGCGACCCACCGTGCGCTACCCATCGATCTACATCCACGATGGAAAAGATGCGCTGGTGCGTGGTCGTTATGATCGGCTGCTGTACGCGCTGGCTGAACAAGAGCAAGTTCCACCGACGCTGGCCGTGTTCCTGCCGGCCCCCGCTTCGGCAAGCGCGCGCCTGTCGCTGTATGCCCACCATCGCGATCCTCGCTTTCCAGAGATCGTTCCGCGCGGGGCCGAGTACGCGCAGTATGTGCTGGATGTGGTGGTACCTGCCGTCGAGAAGACCTATCGCAGTGGTACGCCGCGGGCCATGCTGGGCATCGACATGGCAGGGCCGTTTACCTACGCGCTGGCTTGGTCCGATCCGCAGCGACGCATCACTCGCCTGATCAGCCAGTCCGGGCGCTTCGGCTGGGGCGACGATCTACAAAGCGGGGACCGTCCCTACGCGCGCCTTTTGGCCCAGGATCGCAGCAGCGATCTGCAGCGCCTGGCCTTCGACTGGAGCGACGGCGATCTGTACCAAGTGCAGGTCCACGACGGCTTGCGTCCGCTGTTTACGGCCCCTGGCTACGTGGGCCGCGTGCAGTTCAATCGCCAGGTCATCCCCGTGTCGGACTTCTGGGAAAGCCTGCGTCAGCGTGCACTGGCCAGCCTGGCACACGCCCTTTCTGATATCGTCTCTCCGACGGGCAGAACGAGGTAAGCGAAGATGACGGACCAGGATGCACGCCGCGCGCTGATCGCTGCGGCGTTTGCCGATCGGGCGCGCCTTTCCGATCCCACGACGCGGTCGCAGGTGTTGGATGCCGTGATGGCCACTGTGGCCGATCTGGATGCGGGTCGCCTGCGGGTGGCGGAAAAGATCGACGGAGCATGGCAGGTGAATGTGTGGGTCAAGCAGGCCATCCTGCTGTACTTCGCCCTGCGCCCGCTTGAGCCCATCGACTGCGGCGGCCTGCAGTTTCACGACAAGGTGCCGGTCAAGCGCGACCTGGCGGCGGCTGGCATCCGCGTCGTGCCACCGGGAGTCGTGCGTTACGGATCGTTCTTAGAGCCCGGCGTCATCGTGATGCCAGGCTATGTGAACATCGGCGCCCATGTCGGCAGTGGATCGATGGTCGATACCTGGGCCACCGTTGGTAGCTGCGCACAAATTGGGCGCAATGTGCACCTGGCCGGTGGCGTCGGTATCGGCGGCGTGCTGGAGCCTCCGCAGGCCAGCCCGGTCATCATTGAAGATGGCGCTTTTGTCGGCTCGCGCTGCATCGTGGTCGAAGGCGTCGTCGTCGAAAGCGAAGCCGTGCTGGGGGCCAATGTTGTGCTGACCGCATCGACGCCGATTGTCGACGTGACGGGCGCATCTCCGGTGGTGCTGCGCGGCCGCGTGCCTGCGCGGTCGGTGGTGATTCCCGGCACCTGGCCCAAGAACTTTCCGGCAGGCACGTTTCACGTCCCATGCGCGCTGATCATCGGTCAGCGCAAGGCGTCGACCGATCAGAAGACCTCGCTAAACGATGCGCTGCGCACGTTTGAAGTGCCGGTGTGATCGCGGCCTGATGTCTGGTCGCGCTCTCTCCGTTGCGTGTCGATTGCCGGCCAGCCCTTTTCTGATCCTGCTGCACAAGGAAGGTCGATGCTTGATCGAGATCTCGCGCTGAGCTTGGCCCAGGACACGCTTGCGCTCTGTCGCATTCCCAGCGTGACCGGTGACGAGGCCGCAATCGTCGACGATCTACAGACGCGCTGTCAGGCCATGCCGGGCGTGCAGGTCGAACGCATTGGGCTTTCGCTGCTGGCCCGCCGCGTCAGCGACCCGTCGTATCCGTGGATTGCGCTGGTAGGGCACAGCGACACCGTGTCCCCGGCGCCACCGGCGCAGCAGCCTCTGGGCATCGACACCGCAGCGGATCGCGTGTTCGGCTGCGGAGCCAGCGACATGAAGGGCGGCCTGGCGGTGATGCTGGCCTTGCTTGCCGCGCCGCAGCGCTATTCAGCGAACCTGCTCTGCGTTTTTTACGATCACGAAGAGGGCCCTGCCGATCGCAGCGGCATCTTGCCCATCTGTGCGGCCGGTGCGCTGCGCGATGTATCGCTGGCGCTGTGCTTGGAACCGACGGACGGCACGATCCAAGCTGGCTGCATCGGCGGCCTGCAGGCGCGGGTGACGGCCCACGGCAAGCGAGCGCACAGCGCACGACCATGGCACGGCCAGAACGCGATCTATGCCGCGCTGCCCCTGCTGTCGCGACTGGCCAGTCTGTCGCGGCGCGAGGTTCAGGTCGGCGGTCTGCCCTTCTACGAAGTGACGACGGTGACCCAGGCCCACACCGAAAACTCGCGCAACGTGGTGCCCGATCGCTTGGTTCTGAACATCAACCAGCGCTTCGCGCCGAACCGCAGCCTGGCCGATGCGCGGGCCGAACTGGAAGCTCTGATCCGCAGCTGTGGGCCGTATGCGATCGAGATCGTCGACGAGGCACCGCCCGGCTTGGTCTGTCTGGATCAGCCGCGCCTGCGCGCCTGGATCGATCGTGAGGGACTTGCCGTCGAAGCCAAGCAAGCGTGGACCGATGTCGCGCGCCTGACCGCGCTGGGCATTCCTGCGGTCAACTTTGGTCCGGGCGAGACCGCGCAGGCCCACCAAGCGAACGAGAGCGTCCCCATCGCTGCGTTGGCGCACGCCTATCAGCGCCTGCAGCACCTGCTGGAGATTCCGTGATGCAGCCCGTTTCTTCGTCGGTGGATGCCTGGATCTGGATCGATGGCGAGGTGATGCCCGCCGAACAGGCGCGGGTCCCTGTGCTCGATCGCGGCTTTCTGTACGGCGACAGCATCTTCGAAGTGACGCGCACCGCGCAGAGTCGGCCGCTGTTTTTTGCTGATCATTTGGCCCGCTTGGAACAGTCCGCACGCATGCTGGCCATGGAGGTTCCAGATCGGTCCCTATTGGCCGCGGCCTGCCGGTCTGTCGTCGACAAGCTGCCCGACTGCGAGTGCTATCTGCGCCTGATCGTCACCCGCGGCAGCGGACCTTTGGATCTGGATCCGGCGGCCGCTGATGCACCGCGACTGGTCGTGTTGGGCAAGTTGCTGCGCCTTCCCGATGCGGCGCTTTATGAACAAGGCGCGGCGCTGGTGACTGTGTTGCCGGCCGACTGCGGTCTGCGCATGCTGCCTGCAGCCAAGACCAGCAACTATTTGCCATCGGTGATGGCGCTGCACTTGGCACGCAAGCGGCGCGCGTACGAAGCGCTGCTGTGTGACAGCGATGGCCGCGTGACCGAAGGTGCATCCTCGAACTTTTTTGTCGTGCGCGGCGGTGTTGTGCTGACGCCTCCGCTTTCGTTGGGCTTGCTGCCTGGGATCACGCGGGCCGCCGTGCTCCGCTTGGCTGGGCAGCACGGCATCCCCGTGCGGGAAGCGCGCTTCACCGCTGAAGATGCCGAACGTGCCGACGAAGCCTTCCTGACCAGCAGCGTGCGCGGCCTGGTGCCGGTGACTCAGCTGAACGATCGACCGCTGGGCAGCGGGCAGCCGGGGCCGATCACACGACAGCTACTGGCCGCTTATGCGGCGTGCTTGGCCCAAGGCGGAGACTGGTCGCTGTCATGAACGGTCTGTCCGTGCGGATCGGCGGCAGCATTCGCGCGTTGTCGCAGGACGCCTGGAACCAGCTTGTGACCTTTGCCGATGGGGAAGGCGACTGCGACAATCCGTTTGTCGACTGGCGCTTCTTGGCCGCTCTTGAAGACGGCGGCTGCGCGGTGGCCGCACGCGGCTGGCTGCCCTGTCCTTTTGTGGTCTATGCCGATGGTCAGCCGGTCGCGGCCGCTCCCGCTTATGTCAAGCAGGACAGCGACGGAGACTTCAGTCGCGACTGGGACTGGGCAGCGGCTGCCGAGCGGGCCGGACTTTCCTATTACCCCAAGCTGATCTTCGGCATTCCATTCACGCCGGTCACGGGTCGTCGCGTGCTGTTCCGCGCGGACTTGCTGGCCGCACAGCGCGACGCGATTTATGCCGCCCTGTTGTCTGCCGCGCGTCGCTTCTGTCAGGAACAGCGGATCGCATCGCTGCACGTCCTGTTTCCGACTGCGACGCAAGCGCGTGATCTATCGCGTCATGGGTTGGCATCGCGGGTGGCTTTTCAATACCACTGGAACAACCCGGGCTATCGCGATCCGGAGGATTTTTATGCTCGTTTCTCGTCGAAGCGGCGCAATGCACTCAAGCGAGAACGCAGCGCTGCGCAAGGGCAGGGCATCGCGCTGCGCACGGTGCGCGGGGACGAGATCGCGCGCGACCCACAGACCTATGCCGACCTGGCGCATGCCCTGCATTCGTCAACGGTCGACAAGCTGATCTGGGGGCGCCGCTGGTTGAGCCAGGGCTTTTATCGTCAGCTGTTTTCAAGCCTGCCTTCAGCGGTCGAACTTGTGCTGGCGGAGCGGGCGGGGCAGGTGGTGGCGGGCGCCTTCAACGTCGCTTCTGACGACGGCCCGCCACATCGCGAACGCGGCGCAAGCGCGCTGCCGATTCGTCGCCTGTACGGTCGGTACTGGGGCTGCTTTGAAGATCACCCGTTTCTGCACTTCAACGTCTGCTACTACCACAGCATCGACGAGTGCATTCGTCGCAAGGTGCGCATCTTCGAAGGCGGGGCCGGCGGCGAACACAAGATCGCGCGCGGCTTTGAGCCCAGCGAGACGTACAGCGCGCACGCCTTTTTCGATCCCCGCTTGGATGTCGCTTTGCGTCGACACCTGCAGCAAGAAACACAAGCGCGCACGCAGGCCATTGCCGAGTATCGCGATCAGGCGCCGGTCCTAAAGCCCTGGTCCGCCAGCGATCGCCCCGACGAGTAACTGTCAGGCGCGCCGCTTGTTGGGCGCGACTTGGAAGCTGCCTTCGCGGATGCGCTGCAGCATTCGCCGTACCATGTGCGCTGGCATGGTGCCGTTGTGTGCTCCCAGTCGTTCGAACATCACCAGGCCAAACACCGACGACATCAGCAGCAAGGCCGAGGCCGGTGGATCGCTGGCACCAGCGTTTGTGAAGTAGGCCATCGCTTCGCGGCGCATCGCAGCCAAGGCGGAATCGGGATGGCGCTGCGCAAAGTCTTCGAACGTGAATTCAGGGTGGGCCATCAGCGGCAAAAGGACATCGGCGGTGGCTCGAAAGTAATCGAGCATGGCCATTCCCAGATCCACCAAGTCGTCGGCCCCCTTTCGCAGCGTAGTCAGCTGATCGCGCAAAGCTGTGCCTGGGGGCGGAACCATGGCGGCAAAAAACAGCTCGGCCTTGTTGCCGTAGCGCTGAAACAGCAGGCCTTCTGATACGCCGGCCCGCTGTGCGATTTCTTTGGTGGGGGCGGCGAAGCCTCGCTCGACAAAGCACGCGCGCGCTGCAGACAGCAGGTCTTCATCGCGAATCGTCCGCTTGCGGGCCATGGCTCGCCATCATAGCGGCGTTTGCGCCAGCAGATACAGCGCGCCGGGCAGCCGACCGTCTTCGATCAAGCGGAAGCCGGAATCTGCGAAGCGCTGCAGCCAACGATCACGGATCGGTCGGGATCCGAAGTAGTGCCCATGAAGAAACGGGAACACGAACCGCATCCACGCGTCGCGATTGATCACGATGATCAGAAAGTCCCCGCCGGGCTTTAGGACGCGACGCACCTCGGCGAAGGTCCGCAGGATGTCGGTGTGGCTCAAGTGATCGACGGCTGCGACGCTGATCGCCGCGTCGAACCTTTCCGTCGTAAACGGCAGCTGTCGCATGTCACCGGGCTGCACGACGACGCGTCCCGCGTAGCCCGCCGCTTGCACGTTGCGCAGCAGGCGATCGGCGCCGTTGTCAGGGATGCCGTAGTTCTTGCCGAACAGATCCACGGCGATCACCTGGGCACCTGGCCGATCGCGCAGCACACCAATCGTCGATCGACCCGATCCAGCACCCAGATCCAAGACGGTACCGTTCCCCGACGCCAGAAACCGCGCGCTGGGAATTGGCACCGGCTGATTGAACAGGAAGCGCTGATGGATGATCCAGAAGCTGGTCAGGCCCCACAGTGCAAGCACGCCCAGCAGTCCCAGGATTGCTCGACGCCAGCGCCATCGCCATCCCACGGCCAGCAACGTCAGGAAGACGATTCCCACGATCAGGTGCCCATGTGTCCAAGGCCAGTCGTATCCGAAGTTCATAATTAGTGAGTGTATACTCATTAATTGTGGAGGCAAGAACTTCGACGAGAAAACGTCGCTCAGCCCGCCAGCGCGAGCGCTGCGGACATGCCATTCGAAGGTGCATCGCCATGCGAAGGTGCATCGCCATGCGAAGGTGCATCGCCACGCGAAGGCGCATCGCAGCGCATGGGGATTCGTCATGCGAAGAGGCGAAACGATACGAAGGGGTGATGCGACGTGAAAGACGGAGGCGAGGCGAAGGGGTGTAGCAATGCGAACGAGGGAAGCGATTCGCGACCGTACGGCGCGGACCTGCGCGGCAAAAGGAAGAAGAGGAAACGTGAGCCGCGTGCGCGAACGTCGAGCGCGGCGCGCGGCGCGGGACTACTTGTGGATCAAGAAGAAGCGCTTGGCGCTGATGTGCGCGGGTGGGGCGGGCGGCGCGTCAGTCTCGGTTGCGTCGTCCGAGATCGTCAAGCCGCGGCTGTCGGCGGACAGTCCGCCGGGCTCAGCCGGGCTGCTGCTGGCGGCGGGCTTGCTGGGCTTGGCGGCCGGCTTAGCGGCCGGCTTGGCGGCCGGCTTGGCGGCCGACTTGCCTGCGCGCTTGGCCGCGGCTTTCTTGGCTGCGTCGGCGTCGGCGCTGATCAGGTTCAGAAGCTCTGCATTGGGGATCGGGCGAACGGCGGCATACGCGAAGATGTCGTCTTGCCCGACTTTGAAGTCCAAAGGAATCCACTTTTCGGCATTGGCGGGAATGCGCAGCGGCTGTCCCGGCGACAGCAGCTGATCTCCACTTTTGGGATAGATGATCTTGGGCGCTTCGGTCGACGACGCGACGGCGATGTAGACGTAGGCTGGCTGATCAACCGACACGTTGATCGCGATCTGATCGCCGCTGCGCAGGCTGTCACCGGGCTGCAGCGAGGCTGCGCCTTTGCTGGTGCTCAGGGCATCGATTCGCAGCGATAGCTCGACCGGTTTTTCAGGCGCTGGCGCTGCCGGTGGAGCGTCCGATGCGGTGGGTACTGGACCGGGCGGTGGGGTGCTGGGCTTCTGCGATCCCGCGCAGCCAAGCCAGAGTCCACCGATGACAACGCACAGACCCGCGGACACGCCCTGCAACAAGGGCTTCGACCGACGGGGTGAATTGTTTGTGATGAATCGCATGATGGCTCCTGTTTGCAACGAGAGTTCCTGTGTGCAGCCCGATAGCGGGCTGTTATGAGTCGTGTTCTGCGTCTGCAGTCTGCGTCCGCGAACCGGCTGACTTGCCGACCCCGATCAGCGGAGAGGCTCGGCCGATCGGAATGAAGGGCGCCCAGTAGTACGGGTGCGCGCGCGCTTTGCGCAGGTGCAGCGCGGCTTCGCGCATCGCCTCGCTGCGCCCGCGGCCTTTGAGCAGGTTCTTGTAATAGCGCTCCATCAGATCGCGCGTGGCTTTGTCGTCGACTTTCCACAGGCTGGTCAGCAGCGTCTCGGCCCCGGCGACCATGACGGCGCGACGCAGACCGTACACGCCTTGCCCCAGGTTGCTGACATCGCCGCGACCTGTATCGCAGGCCGACAGAACGACAAGCTGGGTCCCCCACAGGTTCATGCTGGCGACTTCCAGCGCGGTCACCAGGCCGTTGCCCAGCGTCGGATCGCGCTGCTCAGCGGGCAGCCATGCGGCCGTCTCGGCACCGGCCAGTACCAACATGGAACCCAGCAGCGGATTGCCGGCATAGGCCGACTTGGGCGCGCCTTCCGTCGTTGGTGCACTGGCCGCTGCCGGGACGGTTGCCTGCGCAGTCGTCGTTGGTGCTGGGCTCGACCCTTGGGCGGTGGGAACATCGCCTTCGTCCAGCATCAGGCCGCGCGCGTTGTCTCCTTTGCGGGCCGACTCACCAATGAACAGGCCGTGCGTGGCAATGTGCAGGATGCCTGGCTGTTCGATCGACAGGAACGCGCTCTTCCTTGCTTCGCCCCCGTACAGCGCCTTGACCTCGGCTCGCTTCAGCAGCTTTTCCAGCGACTGCGCTTCCTCACGCGTGCCGGGCAGCGGAGCCACTTTGCCCAGGCGCAGGCCACGGAACGCGCCGCTGCTGCCCGCGCTGGCCAGAGATCGGCTCTGCGCGTCGCTGGCCGCATCGCTGCTGGGCACCGCAAACAGCGGGTCGGCCAGGATGGCGACGTTGCTGCGGGTGCCATCGCTTGCTGCATCGCGCAGCAGATCGCGACCCGAAGTCAGATAGGAAATATCGATCCTTTCAACCAGCGGATCGGTGTCTGCGCGAGCGTTGTCGGCGGCAGCAAACGGCAGCACGGCAAACGGCACCAGGTTTAGCTGCGCATCGGGTGACAGATACCAGCGCTTGGATCCGGCCAGCGCGCTGGCCATGGGTGTAAGGATCAGCGTCGACACTTTCTGGGCAGCCGGCTGCCAAGACGATCCGGTCTGCGTCAGCTGAGCCAAAAGATTCGCCACGGCCTGATCGATCGTCGTGCCTTCCCCCAGATCAAATGCGCGCGGCTTGCCACTCTCTGCGATCAGTACAGCGCCATAGCGCAGCGGTCCCAAACCTGGTAGCTGCATTGCCGCCTTGCCGCCGGGACGGAAGGTGTACCGACGGTAAGCCAAGATCTCAATCAGCACGGCGCCGCTGGGTACACGGCTTTGCACATCGGTCAGCACGCTGTCCGCGCGATAGCGAAGCAGGCGATTGCGCAGCGTGGCAGAGCTTCGCAGAAGCGCCTCTTGCTGCTGCTCTTCTTCGGTCTGCAGTTCTTGCAGCGTGCGCTGATATTCTTCCGCGCTGTACAAGCCCGATCCCGCGAGCGCCAAATCGGCGCGACGACTGCGAATGTCGCGCAGCCGCGCCAGCCGCTGCTTGTCTTCGGGGCCCAGGCCTTGATAAAGCGCGCGCGACGTATCCGCGGCTTCATCCACCGATCGCCCCTTGCGCAACAGCGCAGTGGTCGCGACATAGGCCGCAACCTCGTCGCGTCCGGCCAAGCTGGGATCGGCCAGCATGGAATAGGTCAGGTCTTCTTCGGCCCGCAGGCTGCGCAGAAACCCATCCAAGCGATCCTCGCCAGCGCCCCCGCCCGCGATGCTGTTCAGCAGCGCTTCGTTGCTGGCGCGTGCCTCACCCAGATAGCGCAGGCCCGCCGGGATATCGGCCAAGCCAATCTTTACCGCCGAAAGCCCCAGCAGCGTCTGAGCCACTTCGGGATGACCCGCTCCCAGCGCCTTTTTGCGCAGCGCCAAGGCACGCTCGTACTGACTGGCCGCTGCGCGCAGATCGCCGCGGGCCTGCAGCACCGCTGCCTGGCGATGCACAGTCGCAGCCACCTGCGGATGGGCCTGACCCAGCACGCTCGTGCGGATCTTCAGCGCGCGTTCGTACTGCTGACTGGCAGCGGACAAGTCGCCGCGCAAAAGAGCGATGTCACCCAGATCGCAGGCACTGTCCGCGACGCTGGGATGTTGTGCGCCCAGCTTGGTTTGACGGATCTGCAGCGCGCGCTGCAGTGTCTCTTCCGCCCCGCGCAGATTGCCGGCGGCTCGCATCAGCGCAGCCAAGCGAGTCAGCGAGTCCGCCACTTTGGGATGGTCATTGCCCAAGGTCTGCCCCTGCAGCGCGATCGAGCGCCGCAGCAGAGGCTCGGCCTTGCGATAGTCGCCAAGATCTTCGTACAGCGCTGCAAGCTCTGTCAGTGTCTCGGCAATTCGTGGATCGGTAGCAGCCAGCTTCTTTTCGCGAATCGTCAAGGCTTGGCGCAGCCGCGACTCCGCCGCTGGATAGGCACCGCGTCGACGCTGTAGCGCTCCCAGATCCAGCAGCGATTCCGCAACCGCGGCATCTTCGGGGCCCAGCTTGTTGCGACGGATTTCCAGCGCGCTTTCGTAAAGCGGCTCTGCTTCCGCGTAGTTGCCCATGGCCACGGCCAAGCTGCCCAGAGCTTCCTTGGACTCGGCGACATCTAGGCTCTCTGCGCCCAGCTTGTTCTGACGCGTGGAAAGAGCGCTGCGATACAGGCGCTCTGCTTTGTCGAAGGCCGCCAGCGCTTGGTACAAGCTGGCCAGCTGATGTTGGGTCTGCGCGACGCACAGATGATCGGCCTGCAGCGCTGCTTCACGCACCTTCAGCGCTCGCAAGATGGCGGGCTCTGCGCGCGCAAAATCGCTCTTGGTCTGGTACACGGCGGCGGTCGCCAGCAGCGACTCAGCAACGTCGGGATGATCCTTGCCCAGCGCTTCTTCGCGGACTTGCAAGCTGCGGGTGGCTGCTGCTTCGGCGGGGTCTAGCTGACCCACCACCAAGAACAGACCGCTCTGCCGCGCCAACACTCGACCCAGGGCGGGCTGGGCCGGCTTTCCCTGCTGTTCAAGCTGCTCGGCTGCCCGCTGCAGGTGGGTCGCCGCCTTTTCGAACTCGCCCTGGGCAAAGGCCGCCTCGGCCTGGGCTTCATCGGGGCTGCTGGATGCTGCATTGGCATCCGCTGCAGCCAGCTGACAGCGCCCGGCGTAAAACAGCTGAGCTGCTTGCTGCTGTCGCTGCCGTTCGACGATTCGCTGTTCGATGTGCGATGCGATCGCTTGGCCAGACACGCGCGCAAACAGCAGAGCGGCTGGGACGTTGATGTGCTGCGCGATGCTGCGCAGCTTCGGCATCCCTGGACCCCCGAAGCTCTGCGTGGCGCGTGCAACCTGTGCCAGCGGCGATCCGCTGCTCACACCTGCACCGGACACGGGCGATGGCAGCTTGTTCAGCGTCGATGTCAAAGCCGGCGGCGCACCCGCCGAGCCAGCGATGCTCGACAGAAGCGAGCAGCTGCTTTGGCTGATCAAGACCAGCGCGCAGAGACCCAGAAAAGAGCGATGCAAGCGACGCGGGCGACGTGAATACAGGTCGTGCATGAGTGTTCCGTTGCGCTCGTCAACCCCGTGACGCGCGACTTCTTGGGGTCATGGGCAGAGAAGCGAAGCGGAAGGCGAGAGACACTACTCGCTGAGTGTGCGGGCGCAGCGGAAGCCGATGTTGATCGAGACATCCTCTTGTGCGAGCCGGCTGCGGCCAGCCCCGCGGCACGCATCGGCAGCAAGATCGAAGTTGCCGCCACGAACCACTCGCATGACAGCAGCGACGGCGGCTGCCTTGCCTGCCTTGCCTGCCTTGCCGCTTTTGTCCGCTTTGTCTGGTTTGCCTTTGCCTTTGGCTGGCTTGCTCTTGCTGCCTTTGGTCTTGCCGTTTGCTTTGGCGTCTGCCTTGCTGTCTGCGGCTTCTGGTGCCTCGGCTTCGGCGCTGTCGTTGATCGGGTTTTTGCAGGATGCTCGACAGGCCGGGTAGGTATCGGTGAAGCGATCCTGAACCCACTCAGAGACATTTCCC
>JAYRFD010001006.1:0-4998 GCA_041908565.1 Polyangia bacterium
GCCTGTAGCTCGTCGAGATCCAGCGCGAATCGGACGCGGCCATCGGCAGTCGGTTCGGTGCTTTGGGCCAGCCACTGCGCAAGCGTCGGGCTGTGGCCTTGCTGCTGGATCGCTGCGATGAACGCTGCGCGCGAGGGCAATGGGTACGACAGCGCGCGCAGCATCTGCAACACAGCCAGCACGCTGTCCTTGCCCTGCAGATCCGCGGGAGAGCGAATGCCGGGATTGCTGTCCAGAAGGACGACGTGTTCAAGCCAGCGCAGCGGGCTTGTGTGGGCTGCTTGGTCTGTCGAGGACAGCGCGCGCTGAGCCGCTTGCAGTGCGACCTTGCCGCCGAAGCTGTGGCCGACCAGCGCACCCACCGGCAGCGAGTCTTGGCACCGCGCGATGACATCTTGCGCAGCGGCCTGCAGCGATGGTCCCGGACTTCCTTTAGCCGACGATCCATGGCCGCGCAGATCGACCAACCAAGCATCCCAACCCGGCCGCTTTTCGACGAAACGACGCGCGATCGTGCGCAGGTTGTTGCCGCGACCCAGCATGCCGTGCAGAAACACCGCCCGCTTGTTGGCTGGCGCCAGCCCCTGGATGTGTTCGGTCGCCAGCGGGACCGGGGTGTTTGGATCCATCGCGAGCCGCCCGTCAGAAGTTGATGCGTCGCATGACCGGGCGCGGCAGCGTCGCAATCGCCATCATGACAAGCTGCCAAATGCGCGGCGTGTATACCACCGCGTTGGGATCGCGACTGCACAGCGCTCGTCGAACATCGTGCGCGACTTGCTGCGGTTCACCGGCAAACGGGGGCGGACGCAGGCCGGCGGTCATGCCGGTCTTGACGAAGCCCGGTCGCACGCAGATCACGCGCAGTCCTTGGCTGTGGAACTTGTGGTCAATGCCATCCAGATACGCTGACAAGCCTGCTTTGCTGGCGCCGTACAGCACCACCGGCTTGCGCGCGCGATCCCCAGCGACGGAACTAAACACGCACAGCGTGCCTCCCCCTTGATCCAGCAAGCGCTTGCGCGCCTCTTCGCAGAACAAGACGGTGTTCGTGAAGTTGACGCGCAACAGTCGTTCCGTCAGCTGAGCATCCGCTTCCAGCTGATCTTGCGTCGCGAACAGGCCAGCCGTGACGACGATGGCGTCGATGTGTCCGCCGAAAAAAGCCGCGGCGGCGTCAAGCGCCGGAACAAACGTCTGCGGATCTTCCAAGTCACAGCGCGCAAACGGAGTCTGCTTTGCATCCGCCGAATCGGGCGCCCCCAGCACCGCGCGTAGCTGCAAGTCGGCGCTGCTGCGTTCCAGATCCGCGACGCTGCGGCCCAGCAAGAACAGGCGGTCGCCGTGCTCGGCACACAGCCGGCTAAGCGCGCGACCCATGCCTTTGGTTCCACCCAGGACGACAAGGTTCATGGCGTGTCTCCGAACAGTCGCACCGACTGGGCACTGCGCAGCCGATGCTGAGGATCCCAGGCGTTGCGCACGGCCAAAAAGGCCGCAAGCCGCGGTTCCATCGCGCGAATGTGCTCGGGCCGCGACAGCGCGTCCTTGGTCAGATAGATCCGTCCGCCCTCGCGAATCACAAACTCGTTTAGGCGGTCGATGTGTTCCTGTGTCTCTTTGCGAATCGGCAGATCCAGAGCGATCGAGGTGCCGGGGCGCGGGAACGACAGCATGCCGCTGCCTTCATCGCCGCAGTCTTTCAAAACGCACAGAAAGCCCGCCGCTCGCAGCGACGTCAGAAGCTCCATATACCGTCGGACGGCCACCCGTCCTGCGGAGTTTGGGAGCACGGACTGATGCTGCGTGAAGCCCGCCGATCCGTAGACCAAGTTCCAGTCGCGGATCGAATCCAGCGGATAGAAGAACTGCTCTGGCGACACCAGGCCCCGTCGCTGCTTCTGGAAGTGACTGTGATACACCGCCGCGTTGAAGGCGCGCACCGTAATCGGCTGCATGATGAAGCTGGGCAGCGAAAACGGCACGCGCAGCCGCAGCTTGGGTCGCGGCGCATAACGCGGAGCTTCGGACTCGGTGGCCCAGCGCCCACGAAACAGGATGCCGCGCCCCATGTTCTGTCCTGGCGTCAAGCAGTCGATCCACGCCATGGTCATCGGAAAGCTCTGCGCCGCCGTCGAAAGTCCATCCAGAAGCGCGTCCAGGTTGGGCACGCGCTCGCTTTCTTGATAGATCCAGCACGACGGGATGGGCGACATGCGGAACGTCACTTCCAGGATGTGGCCCGTAAGTCCCATGCCGCCGACGGTGGCATAAAACAGATCGTGGTTCTGCTCGGGCGAGCAGTCGACGATTCGCCCATCGCCGACGCGCAGACGCAGCGCCAGCACGTGTTCGCCAAAGCAGCCGGCGACGTGGTGGTTCTTGCCATGAACGTCCGAAGCCACCATGCCGCCCAAGGTCACAAACTGTGTCCCCGGCGTCACCGGGACGAAGAACTTGTGCGGCAGGAACAGGCGGTTCAGTTCGTACAGCGATACGCCGGCTTCGGCTCGCAAGATCCCGGTTGCCGCGTCGAACGCAAGCAAGCGGTCGGCCAAGGTTGTGTTGGCAACCACGGGCGATGACGGCGGTGGCAGCGACGAATCGCCATACGATCGTCCCAGCCCGCGCGACAGCGGCACACCTTGGGTAAGCGGCTCAAGATCTTCAGCGAAGCGCTCTTCTGCATCCATGCCCTGGCCCCCCCAGCCGGCGATGCGGTGCCGGACCGGAGGGCGACTTGGGACACTGGACTCTGACGGAGTTTGCACACCTGCACTCTATCCACAACTGACCCGAGCGACGCAAGCCCATGCACGCAGCCGCTGGCTTCGCGCCTTTACATGGCCAGCGTGGCCAGGTGAGCCACGGGCTCGGCGTGCGAGGTCGTGGAAACGAAGGACTCCGCTCGCGGTGCCCCCATGGCATCCGCCAGGCTCGATAGCTCAAGAGCTAGCTCAGCGGCGGTCGGCCTGCGCTCTGCGACCTTGTCCAGACACAGCAGAACGACCGTCTCTAGCTCTGCCGGCACCTGCGGGTACAGCGACTGCAGCGACGGAGGACTGGCATGCAAGTGCGCCGCACACAGATCAGCCAAGCTCTCTGCCTCGAAGGGAAGGCGCCCACACAGCAGCTCAAACATCAGGACTCCCAGGCTGTACACATCACTCGCCGCCGTCACGCTGCTCGCGTCTCGCACCTGCTCCGGCGACATATAGTGCGGCGTGCCCATCAGCTGCGAGGTCCGTGTCATGGACGGCAGGCTGAGGTTATCGCCCATCACTTTCGAGATACCGAAGTCCAAGATGCGCACCCCCGGAGCCTCTCCTGTCAGCAAAACATTGCTGGGTTTGAGGTCGCGATGAACCACGCCGCAGCGGTGGGCGGCGGTTAGGGCGGTGGCGATTTGGGCGGCGATGCGGGTGCAGGCGGGGATGGGCAAGGCGGCTTGCTGGGCTCGGGTTGCTAGGTCGATGCCGTCGACGTATTCCATGATCTGGAAGACCTGGCCGTCGCTGGTGACATCGACGTGCAGTGTCTTTACGACGCCAGGGTGGCTGATGGCGGATGCGGCCGAGGCTTCGCCCAAGAAGCGATGCAAGGATGTCGAACTGGGGCCGATGCCCGGGTGCATCAGCTTGACAGCGACGGGCAAGCCGGTCAGCAGATCGTCGCACAGATACACGGTGCCCATGCCGCCTTGGCCCAGGATGCGGCGGATGCGGGCGCGGCTTGCCAGCACGTCGCCCGAGGCCAGTGGCTGCATACGGCGATCGCTCGACAGGCGGTGCAAGGCCGCGGCCAGCTCGCGCGAGCGTTCGTGCACTTTTTGTTGCAGCTGCAGGTTCAGCGCTTCGATCTGACGCGCTCGCCCGACGATCTCATCGACCTGCTTGGCGACGCGCTGTTCCAGGCATTGATTCAGCTGGACCAGCGCCTCGCGCGTGGTGCGCAGCTCTTCGGTTCGTTCTTCCAGCGTGCGGTACGCGGCGGCCAAGTTGTCGTTGGTGGCGGCCCAGAACTGCTCTTTGCGAGCCAGCTCTTTGCGCATGCCGCGCAGCGCCCACTGCGCGCGCTGCAGGTCTTTGCCGCGCAGCACGGATGTCTCGTCCAGCATCTCGGCCTGCAGAAACTCATGCGCAGAGATGAACCGCTCGTTACTCATGAAGTTCCTCGCGTTTGCCTCGTGGTGCGGCGTGCGTGGCTAGTGAAACTCGATGTGGAACACCGACGGATCCGCGGAGTTATCTACGTCGACGTACAGCAGGTCTTCCGTCAGCTTCATGCCGCCCAGCAGGATGCCGCGCTCCATGGTGCGATCGAATGGAGACGTACTCCGCACGCGAGCCCGTCCTGCTTTTTCATCAAGCGCTTCCAGCGCGAACGAGCCGATGTCTTCCGTCGGGCCGCGCACGACGCTGTGATAGCCCTCTGAGCTGGTCTGGTAGTGCAGAAAGCCAATGCCGCTTTTGATGATCTGGCGGCCGGGGCCGTGCTCGTACCACAGGCGCATCATCTCGGCCCCGATGCGTTCTTTGATCGGCTCGAAGTTGCCGTAGCGCTGCGAAAGCGACTGCAGAAAGTCGATGTAGTGCGTCGCTGGATACCAGTGCTGCGGCTGCGTGGCCAGGATCGCCGCCGCCTGATCCTTGGCCACGATCTGCAGGTTCACGCAGGCGGCTGCCAAGGACTGAAGAAACACTCCCAGAAGCTCGATGTCTTGTTTCGCCATGGGCCCCCCTCGCTGTGGTTACGCTGGGCTTACAGATCCAAGATAGCGGGACCGCAGCGACGGGAAATGTCCACAGGTGGCCATGCCATGCGCAGCTTTTGGGCATCTGTGATCGCGGAAGGGGTGGGCAGAAGGCTTCTTGGAACGCGGTCTGAACCCTCGCGAAGAAGGCTGGGCCGCGCCGCTTGCAGCGGGAGCACATCTAGGTCACAGCGACGGACGGCCCGAATCCGCCCAATGACAACCGTCCGTCTGCGGTGCAGTCA
>JAYRFD010001007.1:0-2705 GCA_041908565.1 Polyangia bacterium
ACGCGCAGCAGGTTGGGCGGCGCCAAGAGCTTGGGTTCCTGCCGACGCTTGCGCCAACGTTCGATGTTCGCGGTGCGCGCTGGACTGTTCAGGGTCACGGCCGCTTGCCCTGCGCTGCCTGACAAGAACACGCGGGTGCAGATGTCCATCTCCCACGGCAGCTCTGCCAGCAGGACCAGTGGACGTATCCTGTGCAGATCCGTGTACACGGACGCAGAGATCGCCACGCTGCCGTGCCAGCTGCGGTCGACCAGGATCTGCCGCAGCGACACCATGCGCTTGTCGACCGTCGGAAACACCGCGCAGTCCACGATGGCAGCGGCTTCGGGCAGCTGCAGCGGAAACTGCGGCGGGGCGGGCAGCGGAAAGGTTCCCGTCATGCCGGCCCAGCGCGCAAGTGGGTCCGCTGAACCCAGCTGATCTAGCAGTCCGTACAGCAGGCCTCGCAAAAGCGCGGGAGGGTGAGGATAGGCACGGCGGATGAACTGGCCGCAGCTGGCCACCAGCAGCTGCAGCTGAACTTCCAGCACCAACATCAGCGCCTGGGCGAACGCTTCGTTGCGCACGATGCGCTGATGCGAGATGTCCAAGTGAAACGAAGGCGACTCGACCAGCGCCAAGAACCCCGGCAGCAGCCCCGGCGGCGTGTCTTTTTCGAACGAGATGCAGTTGCGCATCAAGTGCAGCGACGTCGCGGCGCGGTGCGGTACCTCGCCTTTGGCCACGGCGACCACACAGCGCGTGCTGCCGCGCTGATAGTGCTGCCAGTAAAGGGCACCTGGCAGCTGGTATCCGCTGCTGATCGGCATGCCGTTGAGCTCGATCGGCACCATGGACAGGCCGCAGCAGTCCATCAGCAAGTTGCATTCGATTTGTTCCATCGGGACGCTGCCCAGCATGCGGCGGGTCAGCATCCACGGGCTGCGCTGCAGGTGCACATGCAGGCCATGTTCGCCTTCGCCGCCCTTGCCGAACTTGTCGCGCGATCCGGGGCGCATCAGCAGCGATGCGCCCTGAGTACCGCCGCCGCTGACCTTCAGCTGCTTGGGATTCATCGCGACCGCGGTGCACAGCCCCAGCGCCAAGTGACGCAGCGCTTGCCGCTGGCCACCGTGTCCGCGGGCAAACAGCGACTCGTACAGGTCTTCGTAGTCTTTGACGGTAAACGGCGAGGCCGGGCAGCGCATGTGGACATCGGTCGCGCCGATCTCAAAGCTGATGTACGGCGCACCGCGCAGCACCGCGGCCTGCACCAGCTCCAAGACATAGCGGGCCGGCTGCGCCAGCTGGAAGCGCTGCATTTTTTCGCGCGCTTTTTCGCGATCCAGCGTGAAGACGCCTTCTGAATCGACGGTCCCGCCCTGCTGCAGAGCCGCCAGAAACTCGTCGAGCGGCCCATCGCCAGGGGCGACATCTCCTAGCTCTTGATGCGCTGCCATCGCGCCTCCATCGCACCGGAAAGCAGGCTGCTGTCGCGCTCTGCCGTCATGTGACCCAAAAGACACAGCTTCATCAGGGCGTACGCCGCCAGCTCCGGTTCGCGCTCGCTAAGCGCCAGCAGGGGCTGCAGCTGCTTGTGTTCCACATCCACCACCAACGTCCCTGACAGCGTCGGCAGATCGCTGCGCAGGCGCGTCGTGCGCAGGGCATCACCCTCCACCACGATCGCCAGCTGTCCATACACGCTGGATCCGTCGTAGCTAAGTCTCTCTAGCGCGACGTGCTGCGTTGGCTCGCCGCCGTTCTGCAGAAGCCGCAGGGTCGCGCGACGCAGAGCTTGAATGCGCTGCTGTTGCGATGGCTCTGTGGTCTCAAAGGCCAGGGGACGCACAAAGCAGCGCTCGATGGCATACGCCGCGCCGGTGCTGTCTTGGGTCTTGGGCTCTGCCGCGTAGCTCTCTTGGTGGGCTAGGCGGGCTTGGTAAACCGCCGTCACCAGGCAGGCCTGCCAGGAATTGCAGACGGTTCCGCCGGCCGCCAGCAGCCCTTCGACAAGGGGCGTCCAGGCATCGGCATGGACCAGCCGGTCGGCTTGCGCGGCTTGTAACAGGGTCGGCAACGAATACTTCGCACCGTTTAGCGATGTGGCGACCCGCAGCTGCGTTCCATCGGGTGGGGCAGTACAACCACGACGCACCAGGGCTGCCAGGGCGGTCAGATAGGGCAGCACGTCCACAGGCTCTGCCCCTTGCTGGATCTGCGTGTCGATCTTCTGCATCAGCTGCAGCATCAGCGGTCCGCGCACCAGCTCATCGCGTCGCGCCACGATGCGCGCGAAGTTTTCGTCGTGCACGAGGTTGTCGCGGCTTAGCGTGTGTTCCAGATAGTTCGACTGGATCTTAAAGGCGACGCGCGGCACGTCGCTGCGCGATTCCAGCAAGGTCAGTCCGCGGTTGTAGTAGCCGCCGATCGCCGGGACTTCCGGCGGCATGATCGCGACAACGATATCGGCCAGATCGCTTTGATCGCGGACCTTGATCAAGGTGTCGGGTAGATCAAAATCTTCGGTGATTGGCTGCCCATCGAAGCGCAGCGCCACATCGACATGCTTGCAGTGGAAGTGCAGTGCGGTGCGGACGCGCGGTACCAAGGACTGATAGCTGTCCTCGGTCATGCGCTTGATGACTTGGATCTTGGTGCCTTCGACGGGCTCGTTCAGCCGAATCAGCGAAAAGCTGCGGTCGCGGCGAAACAGCACCCGCCAG
>JAYRFD010001008.1:0-3057 GCA_041908565.1 Polyangia bacterium
ATCAGCTGAAGCTGTGCAAAGAGCTGTGTCAGCGCGAGCACATCGACGAGACGGCCATGTCACCGCGCGCTCTGCGCAGCCAGATCGATCGCGCCAAGAACCACGGCCTGCTGCCCGAACAGTATCGCGGTCGCGACTATTTCAGCGACTTGGTGCAGCGCTTGTATCCGCTGTATCAGGCCGAGCTGACTCGCCTGGGCGCCGTCGACTTCGGCGACCTTCTTTTGTGGCCCGTCGTGCTGTGCGATCGCGATCCCGAGCTTCGTCAGCTTTTGGGGCGGCGCTTTCAGCACGTCTTGGTCGATGAGTTTCAAGACGTAAACCCCGTGCAGTACCAGTTCCTGCGACACCTGGCCGCGGGCCATCGCAACCTGGTGGTCGTCGGGGATGACGACCAAGCGATCTATGGCTGGCGCGGCGCCGATGTCCGCTTGATCTTGGAATTCGAAGCCGACTGGCCCGATGTCCACATCGTCAAGCTGGAAGAAAACTATCGATCGTCGCAGGTGATCTTGGATGCGGCGCACGCTGTGGTGTCGCTGAATTCGCAGCGACGCGACAAGCGCCTGTACACGCAGCGATCCGGTGGCGAACGCATCATCAGCTACGAAGCCATCGACGAGCGCCGCGAAGCCCTGTACGTCGCCAACACCATCCTGCTTCTGCAGAACGAAGAGGGCTATTTCCCCGACGACTGCGCCGTCATCTATCGCACCAACGCGCAGTCGCGCGTGCTGGAAGAGGCGCTGCGGGCCTGCGGTGTGCCGTACACCATCGTCGGGGGCGCGCGCTTTTACGACCGCGCTGAAGTCAAAGATGTCCTGGCCTATCTGCGGCTGTGTCACAACCTCGGTGACGAGCTGGCCCTGCGTCGCATCATCAATGTTCCCGCTCGGAAGATCGGCGACAAGACGGTGGCCAAGCTGGAAGCGCGCGCGCGCTTGGGCGGCATCCCCTTGTGGCAGGCGCTTTTGAACGCGTTGGATGACGACGAGCTTTTGAGCAGCGGACCGCGCAAAAACCTGCGTGCCTTCGTCGAGCTAATCCAGGGCTTGCGCCACGTGGCGGCCAGCCTGCCGGTCAGCAAGCTGGCGCGCGAGATCCTGTCGCGCACCGGATATCTGGCGCTGTTCGATGACAAAGATCCAGAAGATCAGTCGCGACAAGAAAACGTGATGGAGCTGATCGGATCGATCGAGGAGCTGGAACGCGAATCGACCGCGCAGACGGCCGGCTCGGTCGATCTGGACGACGAATCATCTGGGACGGCAAAGTCCGCTGGATCAGCGCGTGAAGGCCAGGGCAAAAACGATCTGGAAGCGGCGCTGTTTGCTCCCGAATTGGGCGAGCAGCGACCGCTGACCTTGGGCGAATACCTGACGCGCGTGGCCTTGGTCACCGGCGAAGAGATCGGCGATGGCATCCGCGGTGTGCAGCTGATGACTGCGCACTCGGCCAAAGGCCTGGAATTCAAAGTGGTGCTGGTCACCGGCTTGGAACAGGGACTTTTTCCGTCGCTGCGCAACACGCACGAATCGGAAGAGGAACACACGCGACGGATCTCGGAAGAGCGCCGCTTGTGTTACGTCGCGATGACGCGCGCGCGCGAACGACTATTCCTGACACACGCACAGACGAGACGTATCTTCGGCATGCAGCCGCGCATGCTGCCGCCCAGTCAGTTCCTGCGCGAGATCCCGCCTGACTGTCTGGAACGAACGCTGGAATACGATGCGCCCAGCCGCGCGACGCCCAGGCGAATTCCGCGTCCCGCGTTTGCCGATGATGTCGATGACCTGGCGCACGCAAACTTCGATGACTTCGACGATGCGCCGCGATCGCAGCCGGACAGTGAAGATGCAGAGAGCCAGACTGCGCACGCGCTTTCGCAGGCCGGATCCGGTCTTCGATCGGGCCTGCGATCGGATCTGCGATCGGGCTTGGCTGGTCTGGCGGCGGGTTTGCGTGACCGGCGTGGATCGCGCACCATGCCGCGCGCTGGCTGGTCGACCGAAGCGAGCGACACCCAAGATGGCGAGCCGCGCGTCGAGTACGACCTGGATGATGGCGGTGGCGGCCTGCGTCCTGGACAGCGCGTGCGTCACCCGCAGCTTGGCCGCGGTCGTGTCGAGGCCGTGACCGCATGGCAGGGCACCGTCGCTGTGCGATTTGAAAGCGGCGAGCGGCGAACCATCAAAGCGCAGTTCCTTCGCCCCGATCGCGAGCTGGGGGACGCATGATCTCGCTGCGTGGTTTGCACGAAAAGGCCCGCGCCTTTTTTCGCTTCCTGCTTGCGCAGCACCGCACTCCGGGGCGCGTGTTTTGGGCGCTGTTGTTTGGCTTTGTCATTGGCTGCACGCCGCTGTTTGGGGTGCAGATCTTCCTGTGCATTGGCGTGGCCTATTTCCTGGGCCTGAACTTCGTGATTGTCTACGGCGCCGCCAACATTTCGATCCCGCCGCTGAGCCCGTTCATCGGCCTGGCCGCCGTGCGCATTGGGGAGCTGGTCAGGCAAGGTCGCTGGGTGGCGCTGTCACGCGGTGACTTCACATCGATGTCGCCGTTCGCGCTGGCCAAGCGCTTCTTTGTCGCCTGGCTGATCGGCGGAACGATCTTGGGCCTGCTGATCGGCCTTGTGATCGGCGGCTTGACCTATCTGATCTTGCGACGACGCCAAGCGGCCCACGCGCATGATCCAATCGACCCAGCCGAGCAAGCCGCGCTGGCCATCGACGCGGCCTTGTCGCGAGCCGCCCGTCGCTACGACCGCGCCATCCCGCGCTATCGCTTCTATGCGCGCATGAAGTACCGCTTGGATCCCTGCTATCGCGAGCTTCTGTCGCGCATTCCGCCCGGCAGCCACACCGTCGACGTTGGCTGCGGTCAGGGCCTGCTGGGAATTGCGTTGGCAGAGCTAGGCGAGGGACGTACCTGTCGCGGCATCGATTGGGACGCGGTCAAAGTGGCCGTCGCGCAGCAGGCCGCATCGGCGCTGCCGGCCGTTCACGTGACGCAGGACGATGCCCGCTCTGCGGAGCTACCCCCGTGCGATGCCAT
>JAYRFD010001009.1:0-3809 GCA_041908565.1 Polyangia bacterium
GGCGCAGGAAGCGTGGCGCGCGCGATCCGTCCCCGCCGTTGCCGCGATCGTCCCACGGGTCCCCGACGGGTTGATCCTGGTCTTCGGATCGCAGCACGAAGCCGATGCCCTGCCCACGTCGCACTTTTTCGCCGACGATCAGGTAGTTGGTCGGCGGATAGGGCAGCGGCTTTTCGTCCAGGTCGTACAGAAAAAAGCGACCGCGGAAGCGATTCTCGACGATCCACGGGTTGCGAAGCTCCAGCGACAGCGCGATGCGCAGGTCGTGCGCGGCAAGCTCTCGCTCGAAGTCGGCTTGGCTGAAGTACGTGTACTCCTCGCGGCACTCGGCGGCCCAGTCGCTGCGATAGTCTTTGCGCAGGACGAACTCAGCGGCGGCGCGGTGACTGACGCGGTAACGCTGCCAGCCCGGACGTACGCTGCCCAAGCGCTGATACGGCACAGTTCCCGTCGGGTTTTGGCTGCTGCGAAAGTCCAGCGCGAAGCGTTCGAACAGGGCGGCGGTGCTCAGCGAAGCGATGTCCACGTCCAAGTGAGGGTCTGTCTGTCCCAGCGCAATGCCATCCCGCGTCGGCAGATCCAGCAGCACATCGTGATCGCCGCGCGGCACGACAAAGTCGCGGATGATCAGCACGCCACCGGGTCGCAGCGCCGCCGTCTGGTGCAAAAGGGCTCGCCGCACTGGATCCAGAGAAAATCCGTTGAAGCTGGTCAGGTGATGAAACACCGATGAATTCAGGACGCCGTCCAGGCTGTCGGGCGCAAAGATCGGCTCGGCGATGTCGCCCAGACGGTATTCCAGGTTGGGCCGACGATAGTTCGCCTGCGCATAGGCCACCGATTCCGGCGCGACGTCGACCCCAATCACGTGCAAGCCGTCGTGCAGGCAGGCCAAGTCGTGCGATCCGGCACCCGATCCGCAGCCCATGTCCGCCAAGGTGCCGCGCACCGGAAAGTACGCCGTGGTCAGCGCCACCTTCTGCTGCATGGACTTGTCCATGCCTGCGTAGTACGCGGCATACGCTTCCGATCCGCCGCGCGCCTGACCGGCATACACGGCGCCTCCCTCGGAAGGTTGCGTGGATGTCGTCCCCGAAGTCGAGCCAGAACCCAGCGTCTGCGATTCACTCATGCGGGCCTACGGAATCGACATCGCCTGCTGCATGCGGCGTCCCAAGCGGTGCAGATCTTCTTTGTGAGACTCGGGAACTTCGACCAGGACCTCGCAGCGCCCGCGCGCTTCCAGTTCGGAAAGTGTGAATTCCCCGACGACGCAGCGCTGTTCTTCCAGAGTCAGCACCACTTCGTTTTCGGTGCGCCCGCGTGTGAACTGCGCTGAATACCGTCGGACGATCGTGGTCTGACGACCTTCCAGCGGCTTGCTGCCCATGCCGGTGTCGATCCAGCGCGACTGCACGACGTTGCCCTGCGGGTCGACGATGATCGGCAGTAGCTGATTCTGTGTGAAGGCGGCAGCCAACGCTTCGATGGGCTCGCGCGCCATATGCGGCGCCGAGAACAGATAAGGCTTCAGCGGCTGCACGCAGCCCATGGTCAAGGCAGCAGCCGTTGCCAACAGCAGCCCACCCAGCCACTCACCAAGCAGCCACCCAGCTAGCGAAGACGATCGCAGTTTGCCTGTCATATCCCCATCATCGCCGATCGGGCCCGCTGCCGGCTAGCCCGCATAGGCTGGGCTCTCTGCGGCGCTCAGGCACCTGGGCGCTTGCGACGCACACGCGGTGGGGGCGGCAGGCCTAGTTCCTTGGCGCGAGCCCGCGCGCGAAGCTCGGCGACGATGCTGCGCGCAAACTCTTCCATTTCTTTGTCGCGCTTGCCTTCGATCTCGTCCAACAGCTCGCGAGCACGCGAAGAAAAGCGATCGATTTCGCCCAGGACTTGGCGCAGTTCCTTTAGGTGGGCGACGGTCTTTTCGTCTAGTTCGGCCACGACTGAATTGTATCGCAGTCTGCTCGATTGCTGCGCTTTCTGTGCTGAAGTCGCGTCATGCATGCCCAGCACAGCGGCTGCCCTGGGTGATACATTGAGCCCATGCGATTCCTTCATACGATGCTGCGGGTCGGCAATCTCGACGAGTCCTTGGCCTTTTACTGCGATGCGCTGGGCATGAAGCTGCTGCGGCGCAAAGACTATCCAGCTGGCGAGTTCACGCTGGCCTTTGTCGGCTACGGCGACGAATCGGACCAGACCGTGCTTGAGCTGACCTATAACTGGGGCACATCGAAGTACGAGCTAGGCACGGCTTTTGGCCACCTGGCCATCGGCGTCAGCGACATCTATTCCGTGTGCAACACGCTGCGCGAAAAGGGCGTCAAGATCGTGCGCGAGCCGGGCCCCATGAAGCACGGCACCACCGTCATCGCCTTTGTCGAAGATCCCAACGGCTATCGCATCGAGCTGATCGAAGAGAAAGCCGCAGCGGCCAGCCAGTAGGCACAAAGCTTGGCAGCACCAGGCTGAAGCGTGGCGTGCGTGCGCCGCCCCGAAGGCGACCAGCTAGGACTTGGGGCTGCCGCCCCGTCAGAAGACGGTCAGCGAGTCCGGGAGACGTGTAGGAGGGACAAGGGGGGACGGCGGGACTGGCGGAAGGCGGGTTAGCGACGCAGCTTCTGTCGTAGCTCTTGGCGCTCGCTCTCAAAGGTCAGCAGGCCGATCAGGTCGGGGAAGTTTTCGGGGTCGACGACGCGCGGCCACAAAAGCTCAGCGATGCTGATGCGGTCCGATCCGAAGGGCGTGGTCTGCATCAGCTGACCGATCTGCGATGTCAGGAACAGCGTGTCGGGCATCAGGTAGTCGCGGATGCGCCCCATCTTGCCGTCGCGGAAGGGCTGGTTCTTCACCTCGGCCAGCATCCGACCGAAGCGGTCCGGCGGCATGGGCATAGCCGGTGGCGGATAGCCAGGACCTGGCGGCGGGTAGCTGGGACCCGGCGGAGGATAGGCCGGTCGCGGCGGCGGGGGCACCGGCTGCACGATGACGGGTGGCGGCGGCGGGGGCACCGGCTGCACGATGACGGGTGGCGGCACCGGAGCCGGCCCCCCCATACGCTGCAGCATCCACTGCTGGTTGCCACGGCCATGGCAGTCCCAGGTCTGAACGCGCGCACCGTTCATGCGCGACTGGAAGCCCGGGCCATCGACGTCCAAGCACTGCCCACTGGCCGAGATCAGCGCGCTGCCGTTCCAGGTCCACTGCTGGTTCGGTCCACCGTGACAGTCCCAAAGCTGAACGCGCGCACCACGGCGACGCGAGTTGAAGTCCGGCCCATGCACATCCAAGCACTTGCCGTTGGCGGCGATGACGGCTGCGCCTTCCAGACGCCACTGCTGGTTGGGTCGACCGTGGCAGTCAAACGCGATCACGCGGCCCCCGTTGATCCGAAGATCGAAGTCGCGGCCGTGCGCATCCAGGCACTTGCCGTTGGTCGATACGATGGTGATGGGCCACCGCGGAATCTGTGCCACAGGCGGAGGCGGCGGCGGCGCAGGCTGCACATGCGGACGACGCGACCAGTGCTGGTTGGGTCCACCGCGGCAGTCCCACAGAGTGACCTGGCCGCCGTTTATCTCGGCCTGGCCGGGAGGCACCGACAGACACAGCCCGGCGCTGTTGACCAGCAGGCCATCGCGGCGCTGCCAAAACTGGTTGGGGTTGCCTGTGCACTGCCACACCGTCACGCGCGCGCCGCGGGTGCCGACATCACTGGGGCGAACCGCCAAGCACTGGCCGGTGCTGGAGACAATCGCCGACTGGTCGCGGTCCCAGGTCCACTGCTGGTTTTGCCCCCC
>JAYRFD010001010.1:0-6074 GCA_041908565.1 Polyangia bacterium
GCAGGTTCGGATCGGGCCCTTCGCCTTCGCCGGACTTGTCGAACAGCGTGTAGTAGTGCCGCACCGTTGCCTGGCAGCCAAGCATCTGCCCCGCAGAGCCGGCAGACACATTCACCAACAGCGCGAACGGGTTGACGGTGGTCGCGGGCAGGGGCCCCAGATCGCAAGTCACTGTCGCGTCTTTTCCTTGGCAGCGATCGTCGCCGAACGCGTAGCTGACCTCCGGCGGCAGCGTGATCACGGCCACGGTGCGATCGGTGGGATTCGTGAGGTTGCGCACGCTGAACGCATACAGCAGCTGGCCTCCGGCTTTGGCTGGGCTGGGCGACGCGTGAACGTGAATCGACAGGTCGGTGGTGTGGATGGCTTGCCAGCCTGCCATCAGCTCATCGATCGTCTGTTCACGTGGAATCTGTTCGCCGCAGGCAACAAGTCCAAGGCATGCACAGGCGGCGATTCGCGACACTCGGCTGCGTTTGGTCATGGCCAAAAGGCTTGCAAACTGCGGACCGGCAGCGACGGTCCTGCGTTCTGCGCACTTGCACGATCCAGTTCGGAACAAGTCATCAAATTCTTGAGACGCGCTGACATGCGGGGCCGAACCGACGCAACCAACTAAGGCGAACGCGCCGAGGCATCCGGACGCTTTGTGGCATGACCGCTGCGCTTTGCCCGGCTGCGCGGCTGCGGCTGCATATAATGCCGCGGTGTCTGACGCCCTGCTGAACCTGACGACCGACGATGCCACCGCGCAGGTGGCTTTGATCTATCCGCCCTCGTGCGATCCCACTGCGCCGTATCTGGCCGTGCCCATGCTGACCGGGTTTCTGCGATCGCACGGCCTGCGCGTGCTGCCGATTGACGCCAACATCGAAGCCTATGACTCGCTGCTGACCGAGTCCGCGCAGGCCGGATTGCGCGATCGACTGGAAGCGCGACTGGCCACGCTGAACCGCAAAGCGTCGCTTTCACACCCTGATCAGCTGACATATGCCGCCCTATGGAATGCTCGCGGCGATGCCCATGCGGTGCCAAGTCACGTCGACAAAGCGAAGAACATCCTTCGCGATCGCACGCTGTTTTACGACACACAGGCCTATGGTCATGCGGTGTCAACGATCGATGCGGCACTGCGCGTGATCTCGGCTGCATACCATCCGCTGCACCTGGACTTCACGGCGTACCGCACGCCGTTTGCGCTGACCTCGCTGGCTGAAATCGAGCACGACAGCGAAGCGCAGCACGATCCGTTTTCGTCGTACGTGCAGCATGTCTTGATCCCGCGCTTGCGCGCCGCCAAGCCGGCGGTCGTTGGTCTGTCGGTGTGCTTTCCCGGACAGCTGCAGCCGACCTATTCCCTGGCGCGCGCGATCAAAGCGGCGCTGCCGCAGGTTCATCTGACCGTCGGTGGACCGGCGATGACGCAGCTATTGATCCGCCAGCAGGGACCGGGCGGTCAGCCCAGCCAGCGCATGGCGCAGGCCTTGGGGCCCTTCGACAGCGCGGTGGTTTATGAAGGCGAACACACGCTGCTGCGCTTGGTCGAAGCGGTGCTGACGGCATCGGATCAGCCCGCTGCGATTCGGTCGATCGAAAACGTCGTGGTGCGACAGCAGGACGGCACCGCGGCGTATCGATCGGGCCATGGCATGGAAGATCTGAAGCAGCTTCCACCCCCCGATTTTGACGGCCTGCCGCTGTCGCTGTATCTGTCGCCGCAGCTGGTGTTGCCGTACGACCCGACGCGCGGCTGCTACTGGGGCAAGTGCACGTTCTGTCACTACGGCTTGGCAGAAGTGGGCACCGCTGCTTATCGCGAACGCGCCGTGCCGCAGATGATCGAACACCTGCGTGGCTTGTCGGCGCGCTATGGCACCGACTTCTTCTATCTGTCGCAAGACTCCGTCGCGCCCAAGACCCTTCTGCGCTTTGCCGAAGGCGTGCTGGAAGCCGGCCTGAAGATTCGCTGGGCGACGGACTTAAAGCCCGAACGATACCTGCATGCCGAGCGGGCCCAGACCCTGGCCAAGTCAGGAGCCGTCGCCTGCGCCTTGGGCGTTGAATCGGCCGCGCCGCGCGTGCTGAAGCTGATCGACAAGGGCGCGCCGATCGAAGCCGTGCGCGATGTGATCCACAACCTATCGAACGCGGGCATCGCCGCCGAAGCCATGTGCTTCACCGATTTCCCGACGGAGACTTGCGCCGAAGCACTGGCCACGGTGCGCTTCTTGGAAGAACAAAAAGACGACATCGCGATCTACATCATCGGCGAATTTGATCTGACGCATGGGGCGCTGGTGGCGCAGCGTCCGGCTGACTTTGGTCTGCGCGAGGTCTATCAGCTGGATGGCGATCTGTTCGGTACGGGGCTGTTCTTTGAAGAGGCGCGCGCCAGCAAGAAGGACCGCGATCACGATCGCATCGACAGCGCGCTGTCGCGGCTAAGTCGCATGTGGCGACTGCGTTCGTATCCGTGGGCGGGTGCGGTCTCGACGGCGCACACGCTTTTGCACTATGCGCGCTTCGGCAAGCAGGTGTTTCGCATGCAAGCGCGCATGCCCGCGGCCGAGCTATCGGCCCCCCCGCGCAGCGCCCCGGCTCGCTTCGATCTGGACGACTGCCAAGCCGCGCTCGATCACGAAGCCGACATCTGGTTCACGCTGGTGCGCGAACGTCGTCATGTCTCGCGCGCGGCGTACCAGGCCTTGGCGAACGAAGCACCGCGGCTTCGTCCATCGCCGGCCACGTATCTGTTTGTTCCGGGATCGCCACCGACGCTGCAGGTAAAGGGACGGCGGCCTTCGCACGCCCCCAACCACGCGCTGGATCGCTGACGGCGAACCACATCCGCGGATCGGGTTTGGCCATCCTCATGGATGATGTTGTTTAGGAGACACCATGGGCGAATCGCAGAGCTGGCAAATTCGCGACGCATGCCTAGCCGATGCAGAGGTCTTGGCGGCCGCGCAGCGCGCGATCGCGCAGATCCCGGGACGCTTGGCATCCACGCCGGGTGAGCTACCTGACCAGGCCTTCCGCGATCGCATCGATCGGCTGGGCCGCAGTGACTGCGGCACGTTCATCGTGATCACCGAAAACGGCGACATCGTTGGCCACGCGCTGCTCGATCCGCTCAAGCTCCAAGTGACTGCGCACGTGGTCGACTTGACCATCGCCGTGCACGAAGGACACCAGGGCCGGGGACACGGCAAGCGACTGTTGTCGCACCTAATCGACTGGGCGCGATCGAACCCCAACATCGAACGCATCGAGCTTCGCGTGCGGTCCGAAAACACGCAGGCGATCGCGCTGTACCAAGCGCTGGGCTTCGTCGAAGAGGGGCGGATGCGCAAGCGGATCAAGCTGGGGCCGGGCCGTTACCTGGACGACGTCGTCATGGGTCTTTGGGTGGGCGCGTAGCCGATCCGCGATCGACACGTCCAGACAGATCGATGACGCCGTCTTGCGCCAAAGCATCCAGGTCGGCGTCGCTGTAACCAAGCAGATCGCGCAGCACGTCGCGAGTGTGGGCGCCAAGCGCTGGCCCCGGGAACTGGGTGGCCCCCGGGGTTTCAGACAGCTTGGGCACGATGGCCGGCAGCTTCAGCGGACGACCGTCGACTTCGACCGGTTCAAACATCTGGCGGGCTTGATAGTGCGGATCGTTCGCGATGTCGGCCGCGCTGTACATCGTTCCCACGGGCACGCCGGCTGCTTCCAAGCGCGCGACCACTTCGGACGCCGGCAAGGTCGCTGTAAACGCTGCAATGGCCGCATCCACTTCGGCTTCGTGCTGCACGCGCCCCACGTTGCTGGACAGGCGCGGATCCGTCGCCAGATCCGGTCGACCCGCGGCGTTCATCAAGCGGCGCCAGATCGAATCGCCATTGCCGCCGATCAGGACGTACTGACCATCCTGGCAGCGATAGGTGTTGCTGGGAACGATGCCGGTGACCGTCGATCCGGCGCGCTCGCGCACGATGCCGGCGCCATCGAATTCGGGCAGCACGCTTTCCATCATGTTGAAGACGGCTTCATAGATCGCCACATCGACGACCTGGCCGCTGCCGTTCCGTTTCCCGTCGGTGCTGCGGTCGCGGTGGTACAGCGAAAGCAAGATGCCCAAGGCCGCGTGCAGGCCCGCCAAGCTATCGCCCAGGCTTAGGTTCGGACGAACCGGCGGCTGCCCGGGATAGCCGGTGACATAGCGCAGGCCGCCCATGCCCTCGCAGACTGCGGCATAGCCGGGCTTGTGTGCGTAGGGTCCGCTTTGGCCGTAACCCGATACGCGGGCGTAGATGACGCCTGGGTTCTGCGCCTTGATGTCATCCGGCCCAAGTCGCCATTTCTCGACGGTGCCGGGACGGAAATTTTCGATCACGACATCGCAGCGAGTGGCCAGCTGACGCGCGATGGCCTGCCCGGCCTCGCGACGTAGATCGACGGTGATGCAGCGCTTGTTGCGCGCCAAGCTGCGCCACCACAGCGACGTCCCATCGCGCACTACGCGCCAGCCACGCAGGGGATCGCCCTCGCCCGGAGGTTCCAGCTTGATGACGTCGGCGCCAAAGTACGAAAGCAGCGTGCCGGCAAACGGCCCCGCGATCAGCTGTCCCATTTCCAAGACGCGAATCCCCGACAGCGGGCCCACGCGGGACGGGCCCGGCCCCATCGTCGAAGGATCGTCTGCGTTTGGCTGGCTCATGGCGGACGGCGGCGCGGCGGAGTCTATCACGCGCTTGGCAACCCTCTGCTCAGACGAAGGACCGGATGAAGGTGGGAACCAGCAGGCCGGCGCGTTGTCCAAGCCAAGATCCGCGTGCACACCAACAAGCCCACACAGGGCGCAGGAGATCGCGATGCCTGACTTTATTCGTGAAGGTGGTTGGCCGATGTTTCCGACGCTGAGCTTCGGCCTGGTGGCGCTGGTCTTGGCGATTTGGCACGCCAGCAAGCCCGGTCCGGGACAGCGATCCCTGGCGTTGACCTTCGCCGCGCTGACCGTGGTGATGGGCTTGTTCGGAACGGTGCTGGGCGTGCAGATCTCGTGCGGGGCCATTCGCGGCGTCGCACCGGATCAGCGCTGGATTTTTCTGATCGGACTTTCCGAATCGCTGCAGAACCTAATCAGCGCACTGGCCCTGCTGCTGCCAACGATCGCCGCCGTCGGCGCAGGCGATTACCGCAGCGCGCAAGAATCCGAATAAGCCGTCCGCCGATACGCCCCAGCACATCGGGTCAACTCTGCTGCCAGACTCGCGACGACCTAGCGTCGTCATCCCGCAAAGCGACGGCCGCTTATTCGCCTTTGGCCAAGCGCCGCGAGAAGAAATACATCAGCCCCGACGTGCTAAGCGCCGGCAGCACAAAGCGCAGGCCGACCTGCCACAGCATGTCGATGCGCCGTTCGTAGTAGGCCAGCACGCAGGCCCCAACCAAGCCCACGATGGTCACCGCCAAGCCGGCGCGCAGACACTGCCACTGCATCTTCAGGAACAGATGAACGATCTGCGCTTCGGTTGGCTCAGACAGCGGCGGGTGCTGGTACAGCTTCGACAGCAAGCCCGCCGAAATAACCAGCGACAGCGGCACGCCAATGCCCGCCATCAGCGCGCACAGAAGACCCAGCAGGCCAAAGACCGGCAGTGCGGGAGTCTCGCTGGCGACGGGAAACATCGCCTTGACCAGCGGGATGAAGCCGGCCACCACCACCAGCCCAGCCATCGCGATGAACACCAGCGAGTTCAAAAGCAGGAACAGCGCAAGCTCACCCAGTCCGACCTGTTCGGCCAGCGCGTCTAGCTGCTTTCGCTCGGCCTCTTCGTAGTGAAAGCCAGGCCACTGCCCGCTGTCCTTGCTGCGCACCAGCGACAGCGAGCCGCCCCAGTACCGAACGGCTGCGCGAATCCAACGGGCCGAGCCTGATTCCATGCCAGACATTGTGACGATTCGAGACCGAAAAAGGCAAGGCCGCTGCCGTCGAGAGCAGCGGTCTTAAACCCCGTCTACGCCGAGAGGCGCAGATTTTCTTCTTCGGGGTTGAGGTGGAGTTTGGGTTTGAGGCGGCGGTGGAC
>JAYRFD010001011.1:0-5718 GCA_041908565.1 Polyangia bacterium
CGGAAATGAGCTTCCGCTTCTGCGGTGAACGCATTGCGACGCGGGAGGAACTCGGCCTGCCTGCAAAGCTTGATGAAATCGCCCGCAAGCCGAACGGCCTCTTTCTCATCACCGGGCCCACGGGCGCCGGGAAGACGACGACACTGAATTATCTCGTGGACCGCATCAATCGCGAGCGCCGTTGCAAGGTGGTGACCGTCGAAGAGGCCATGTCCCAAGACATCTACGAGATCAAGCCAGACACGTCTTTGGAAGAAGTGGCGGCCAACATGGCCGAGCACAAGTACGGCTCAGCCGTCGTCGTGGATCATGGGAAAGTCGTCGGCATTTTCACGACGGTGGACGCCATGAAGGCGCTGGTCGACGTGCTGCACGGTCGACACAAGCACTAGACGCAGGTTTTCGCCCTGGCAGTGGATGGCGCCAGGCCGCTGCGCTGACAAGTACCCCGACCGATCCGCCAAGCCAGATCTCCATCAAAAAGGGCGCCGCTTGATCATTCAGCCTATCTGGCGTTTCGTGGGGGGCCCGTTGTGCGGATCGAACCACGTGTGCGCCATCGCCTCGCGTAGCGACCTCCGCTTCTGTCTTGGTCTGTGCGAAAGCATGCAGGACGAACGGAAAATGGAGCCTGCGTGAACAGCGCGAATCGCCGCGAAGCAAACGCGTAGCTTCCGTCGATACCGAATCAAGAAGCGTGGGGCTCGCTGCCGGCGCACGGCGTGCTGCGGTACCAAAGGGTGCGCATCGGCACTCTGTTCCAAGTCGCACCGCATCGGCTCCGCTTCGCTGAACCGGTGACGATGCGCTGGAAGCGTCTACGGGATCGGCAGCGGCACGGAAGCAGCGTCGTCGCGCATGGGGGTTCTCAGCCGGTTCGCAGAACTTGGCACGTGCGCGAGCAATTCTTGCAAGATGAATGCGTCGCAGCGCGTGTTCGACTTTTTTTCGACAGGAAGGCGTGCCCATGAACCGGCTGTCGTCCCCGGTGCAGAACCTGCAAGCAGAGTACGAAGTCGTCGTGATCGGATCCGGCTATGGCGCATCCATCGCGGCCTGCCGAATGGCGCGCGCCGGTCGCACGGTCTGCGTCTTGGAACGCGGACGAGAGCTTCGCCCCGGCGAATATCCCGACACACTTGCCGAGGCCACAGCCGAGCTTCAGGCCCAACTTCCGCAGGGTCATATCGGCGACCGAAGTGCGCTGTTTGATGTTCGCGTCGGTCACGACATCAGCGTTCTTTTGGGCTGCGGACTGGGCGGAACTTCGCTGATCAACGCCAGCGTCTGCTTGCGCGCGGATGCACAGGTCTTCCAGCAGCCAGCGTGGCCCGCCGAGATCCGCCAGGAAGCCGCCCTGCACGCCCTGGATCCCTACTACCGTCGCGCCGAGATCATGCTGGGCACCACGCCGTACCCGCAGGATGCACCACCGCTGCGCAAGCTGCAGGCACACGAACAGTCGGCGCGAGCCTTGGGTCGCCCGCTGCATCGCCCCCCGCTGGCCGTCACCTTCCGTCGCGGCATCAACCAAGCGGGCGTGCCGCAGGCTGGCTGCAGTCTGTGCGGCGACTGCGTCAGCGGCTGCAACTACGGCGCGAAAAACACGACGCTGATGAACTACCTGGCCGATGCGCACCAGCACGGCGCCGCGCTGTTCACCGAGATCGAAGTCCGCCACATCGAACGCGATTCCACGGGCAGCGGCTGGTGCATCCACTTCGATCTGTTGGGCCCCGGACGCGATGTATTTCGACCGCCGGTTTCGTTCGTGCGCGCGGGCGTCGTGATCCTGGGCGCGGGCACGATGGGCTCAAGCGAGATCCTGTTGCGATCGCAGGCACGCGGCCTGTCGTTGTCGCCGCGCCTGGGCGAGCGATTTTGCGGCAACGCAGACTTTGTCGGCTTTGCCTATGACTGCAAGTCGCCCATCAATGGAATTGGCGCCGGCGCACACTCGATGCGCGGTCGCGAACCGGTGGGGCCGAGCATCACCAGCTACATCGATCTGCACACGGAAGGATCACCGCAAGACGACTTGGTCGTCGCAGAAGGCAGCATCCCGGGAGCGCTGGCGGACCTGCTGCCGGTGGCCTTTGGCCTGGCTTCTGACATCGAAGGGCAGCCGGCTCCCGCCACGCTGTGGGATCGCATGAAGGCCGCGCTGCGAGCCGTGCAAAGCAACCTGTACGGCGCGTACACCGGCGCCGTGAAAAACACCCAGACGTATCTGGTGACGGGCCATGATCGCGATCATGGTCAGCTGCAGCTGAAAGACGATCGCCTGCAGGTGTCCTGGCCTGGCGTCGGCAAGTCGCCGCTGGTGCAGCGCATCTCGCAGACGCTGGAACAGATCGCCGCGCCGCTTTCGGGCACGTACTTGAAAGAGCCGCTGTGGAATCGCTGGACGCGCGAACAGCTGATCACGCTGCATCCGCTGGGCGGCTGCGCGATGGCGGATGATGCGTCGCAGGGCGTCGTCAATCACCAGGGCCAGGTGTTTTCTGGATCGCAAGGAACCGACATCCACGACGGCCTGTATGTGATGGATGGATCGACGGTGCCGACCCCGCTGAAGGTAAGCCCCTTGCTGACCATCTGTGCACTGGCCGAACGCAGCTGTGATCGACTGGCCGCGGATCGCGGCTGGACGATCAACACCGACATCCACCGCGGCTCCGTCGACACCGCACTGCCAGAGCATTCGACGCACGCGCTGGATTCGCACACGCTGGGTGTTCAGTTCAGCGAAGCGCTGAACGGCGCGCTGACATTCGTTGCGACCGCGGATCAGCCGCGCGAACTAAAATTGGAATCAGCCAATGGCCTTGATCTCTCGCTGGTGCTGACGATCGAAAGCGACGACGTGGATGCGCTGCTGAACAGAGCACAGCACCAGGCGACGATCTTGGGCAATGCCATCGCGCCGCAGTTATCGGCAGATCCCATGCTGATCCGCGCAGGCACGTTTTCGTCGCATGTCGAAGCGCAGGCTCCGAACGACGTGCGAACGCACGTGTATCGCATGCAGCTGTGCACAAAAGAAGGACGCCGCTACCACCTGGCTGGCTACAAGGCACTGCATCAGGTGGGTGCCGATGCGCAGACGCTGCTTCGCGACGGCACGACGCTGCATGCGACCTTGCATCAGGGGCCGGACGGGACGAGTCCGGTCTTGGCGCAGGGCCAGCTGCAAAGCTCGGTTGCGGGCGTTGCTCGGCAGCTTTCGACCCTTCGTATTTTGGGAGCGCACGCGCCCGAGCGACGCATCGCTGCGATCGCGCGGGCTGGGTGCTTTCTAGGCGGCTCGCTGTTTGAAATCTATGGCTCGGTGGTCAGCGAAGATCTGCCCTTCCACGGCGGCCCGCCGCGCAAGAAGCGTCCGCTGCGCATCGACCCACCGGAACCGCACGCGGTGCAGACCCACGACGGCTGCACCCTGCGCCTGCTGCGCTATCGCGGCGGAGTCAAAGGTCCGGTGCTGCTGGTGCCGGGCCTTGGAACGTCCAGCCAGATCTTTGCGACCGACACCATCGACACCAACTTGGTCGAATACCTGGGCGAGCACGCCTACGACGTGTGGCTGCTTGATCCCCGCACCAGCATCGCACTGCCCACCGCCACGATGCCGGCCAGCGCCGATGACGTCGCCACCTTGGACTATCCCGCCGCCGTCGCAGAAGTGCGTCGGATCAGCGGCGCCGATTCCGTTCAGATCGTCGCGCACTGCTTTGGAGCCACCGCTCTATTCATGTCGCTTCTGTCTGAAGCGGGTCTGGATGGCGTGCGATCGCTGGTGATCTCGCAGGGGGGGACGGACATCGTGGTGCCCGTCGCCAGCGAGCTAAAGGCCGGTCTGCACATGCCCGGCGTGCTGGAAGACCTCGGATTGTCATCGGTGTCCGCCGATCCGGGTCCGGGATGGGTCAACAGCATGCTCGATCGGATCACGGCGCTGCAGCCTGCCGCCCTGGCCGACCACGACACGAACCCCGTCAGTCGTCGCATCACGCTGCTTTATGGCAAGCAGTTTCAGCGACGGCAGCTAAGCCGCCTGACCTATGAACACGGCCTGCGCGAGCTATTTGGCGTCGCCAGCCTGGCCGCGCTTGAACACCAGGCGACGCTGGTGCGAGCCGGATACCTGGTCGATGCGCGGGGCCAGGATGTGTACATGCGACGCTTCGATCAGCGGCTGCGCCTGCCGATCACGTTCATCCACGGCGCCGACAATCACTGCATCCTGCCCGAAAGCAGCGAGCGCACGTACCGTCGCCTAGTCGAGCGCTTCGGCACCCAAGACTACGCGCGCCACGTCCTTCCCGGATACGGCCACCTGGACTGCATCCTGGGCCAAGACGCCGTGCGCGATGTCTACCCGCGGATCGTCGCCGCGCTGGATGCCCACGCCCACGCCAGCCGTCCCCTCAAGGGCTAAAACCCAATCAGCGACAGGCTTCATTTCAATACAAATTACAAATAACGCACAAACCCAGTTTCGACTTGAATCACAATTCAATCAAACATAAATGAACATAAAATCATCAATCTTCAAAACAGTAGACGTGGTGTGATCCATCGCAGGTTTTGGCGTCGCTGTCGGTCCAGCCGCTGATCGAGTTGGGGTTGCCGATGGTGGCATCGCTGGTCATGGCGGTCGAACCCCAGTTCATACAGTTGCGTCCCGAGGCTGATCCGCCCAGGTTGGTGCCAGTCCACACATATTCATTTAAAGCGACCGGAGACTTCAGCTCGGTTGTGCGAATGGGGGTTTCTGGCTGCGTGGACAGCTGACCGCGATTGCGGAATACCACTTCGCCCGTCAGAAGCAGCCAAGGGCCGTTCGATTGGATGCGGCTGATCGCCGACATCTGGCCGCCGGGGCCGGTGCCGGAAATCCACGGCTTCCAGGTCCCGCCCAAGCTCTGCGAATCAGCGACGTCCTTACAGATGGTCGCCAGTCCGTTGGCCTTGTACTTCACGCTGGTGACGAAGACACGCTTGGGTCCGCCCGCGCCGCCCATGTCATCGGCCCCCATGTCGCCCGCCGATCCGGTGCAGCGACACGCTTCATAGGTCCCGGTCATGCTGCAGGTTTGGGAACCCATCCGCCCATCGGTGCAGGCACACGCAACCGACATGCCCGGAACACAGTTCGACGCTCCACCCTCGGAACAGGCAGCAAGCAAAAGTGGCGAGGACAGCAGCAGGCCCAACAAGGTCTTCATCATGCCGTCATGCGAAATTTCTGACCGCGCGTCAAGACATGCGCGCACGCGGCGATCCATTCCGGCGCGCTTCGCCCTGCCCTGCCCCGCGCGAGCCCGCGCCCCAACCCGATCAACGGATGCAAACAGACATTCGCCCTGTGCGCACACGCTTTGTCGTAGACTGCGCGGACCGTCATGATGGCGTCCTTTTCTGCTGCCTTTCTCCGTCGAGAACCCGCGGCTGCGCGCTTCTTTCCTGGCGACTTTCGCGATGCCGATGCCTGGCGTTCGACGCTTGCAACCCTTACACGACGACCGCTGCCGGTTGCCCCCGCCGTCTGGCACGAGCTTGCCGCACAGCAGGCGGCGTTTCCGCCCAGCCCGGCTCGAACGCGCAACCTGGAAGCGTTGCAGCAGCCGGGAACCGTGGCGGTGGTGACGGGACAGCAGCTTGGCCTGTTTCTGGGACCGCTGTACACGTTCTACAAAGCAGCGACCGCAATCCAGC